>JAEZLF010000114.1 GCA_023435925.1 Bacillota bacterium | reverse complement strand
CTTTGTCGGGAAGGGGTAATTACCTAGAACCGCACTCACAGGGTAGTTACTTCCGCTGCTGCTTACCGTTCTCTTTGCAACAGCTGTTATATCCTTTATTTTACTGCTGATTATCGCTTTTGTTTTTTCAATATCCTTTGAATCCTCAAGCTCGTTGCGGACATAGTCCAGTACCGCATCCCGTACATTTCTTTTCAGTTCCTGGTCCTCAGGTGAATCACTGTTGGCAATTACATGCAGCCGTATCAGATTATCGGAAAGCCCACTGTTTAGATCCTCCGTGTATGCATTTAGTTCAACAAAGAGGACGGATACGAAAATCAATATCACGGCAAGCATTACCGCGATTAAGACTTTTGCTTTTTTGTCTGTCCGGCTCAGGCAAGCCAGTTTCCTTATAATCACCCATAATTTACTCATAACTGTATCCCCCAATAACACATGTTTTATCCTAATTTGTGTGAATGAGGCTGCATAATCCGTTATGCATCCAACACAGTATTAAGTATTGTCAAATTGCCTAAATTTTATACTTTACGTAAAATATATATAGAAGAAAAAATAATTAGGAACTATGGATTTTTGATCAAAATCGCATTTACTATTTACTCTTCTTCTTTTCCAAAGATGCTCTGATGAACGCGGCAAAAAGTGGGTGTGGTCTGTTCGGCCTGGATTTGAATTCCGGATGGAATTGCACACCGATATACCATGGATGATCCTTTATTTCAACAATTTCAACCAATCGTTCATCAGGTGAAAGTCCTGATAATGTCAAGCCTTTTGATGTCATGACCTCCCTGTACCGGTTATTGAATTCATACCTGTGCCTGTGTCGTTCATAAATCAGTTCATCCTGATATATTGCACAGACACGCGTGCTCTTCCCGATCTTGCAGGGATAAACGCCAAGGCGCATTGTGCCGCCCTTTTCATCGATATCCCTTTGTTCCGGCATCAGGTCAATAACAGGATTACTTGTATTGCTGCTGAATTCAGTGCTGTGGGCGTTTTCCAACCCACACACATTCCTGGCGAACTCAATGACTGCCATCTGCATACCAAGACAGATACCGAAAAACGGTATATTGTTTTCCCTCGCAAGCTGAGCAGCCAGTATTTTCCCTTCTATGCCACGGTCACCGAAACCACCCGGAACAAGTACACCGTCTGCTTTTAGCAAGCATTCCTTCATATTTTCCGCAGTACAAAGCTCCGAATTGACCCATTCAATCTTCACCTCGGTGTCATTTGCAATTCCGCCATGTCTCAGAGATTCAGCAACGCTCAGGTACGCGTCGTGCAGCTCCACATATTTACCAACAAGAGCTATCGTTACGCTTTGCTTGAAGTTCTTTTGTTTCTCCACCATTTCGGTCCAGTCATTCAGATCAGGCTTACCGCATTGAAGTGCCAGGCGTTTGCAGACGATATCCGCCAGACCTTCTTTTTCAAGCATAAGAGGCACTTCATACAGTACTTCTGCATCCAGGTTCTGTATTATACAGTCACCTGGCAGATTGCAGAACAGCCCTGTCTTATCCTTCAAATCCTTCGAAAGCTCCTTCTGTGTTCTGCAAACAATCACGTCGGGCTGGATGCCAATACTCCTGAGCTCCTTCACGCTATGCTGAGTAGGCTTTGTTTTAAGCTCACCGGATTTTTCAAGGTACGGAACCAGTGTAACATGGATATACATGACATGTTCCCGGCCCACTTCCGATGAGACCTGTCTGATGGCCTCAAGAAAGGGTAGGCTTTCTATGTCCCCGACGGTTCCTCCAATTTCTGTGATAACCACATCGGTGTGATCAGATTTGCCTACCCTGTATATTCTCTCTTTAATTTCGTTTGTGATATGGGGTATTACCTGTACCGTGCCTCCAAGAAAATCTCCTTTCCGTTCTTTACTGATGATGGACCAGTAGATTTTCCCGGTAGTCACATTGTTGTTCTTGTTGAGGCTTTCATCGATAAATCTTTCATAGTGGCCTAAATCCAGATCCGTCTCCGCACCGTCGTCGGTGACGAATACCTCCCCGTGCTGATAGGGACTCATCGTACCGGGATCGACATTAATATAGGGATCAAATTTCTGAATGGTCACGTGAATCCCTCTTGCCTTCAAAAGCGTCCCCAGTGATGCGGCAGTAATTCCCTTGCCTAACCCCGACACAACTCCGCCTGTTACAAATATATATTTCGCTGACATAAATGAAACCTCCGATATCTAATTTTGCAAGTTTGTCCTCGACATCTTGCAAAAAACATATCTTATTTTATATTTGCAGGCACACGATGTCAATACCATTTTTTTAATCTTTATTCAAATTTTTTATTTTAGTTTAGAATCTTCACAGCTTCAGCATATTGTTTGTCATATTTGGTGATAAGCTCCAAAAGTGAGGTGTTCAGCGCATCCTGGGTAGAATAATCCAACACGCCATAGCTGAAAAGGCCGACATCCTTTTGAAAAGCCTTTACTGCACTTGCGGTTTTCTCATCCATCGTCGTATCCGGAACACCCACGTCATATCCTAATGCTCGCAATAGCTTTTCTGCATTATACACATCAACACCTTGCGAATTCAAGGTTGGCTTTGTGGTTTTAGTCAGTTTCTGAAGACTGTTGATGTATATGTCTGAAACCGGTTTTGGATCCTCTATTGCAACATCCGGCATGAGGCCTGTCCCGTCGATCATTCTTCCATTAGGTGTATAGTAAAGTCCAAGCGTCATTTTTGTGTAGCCCGCAATCTCATTGCCGGCGGGGACGATACCATAATTCATTTGCAGATCAAACCCGTTAACCACCTTAATGCCAAGCGTCTTCTCATATTTTGCAAAAGCTTCCGGCGTCAATATAGGCAGCAGCGCCTGGAATTTAGCCTTCCCGAAAGTTTTCGTTCCTACCAGCTTACCCACTCCGGTATCCTGAATGGCACCGGAAACGATTTCAGACGCACTGGCGCTCATTCCGTTCACCAGCACAGCAAGCTTATATTTGGGCTTTTCCAGATAGGATTCGTATATGATGTCCGAATATTTTTCAGATTTATAATCCAGCTTGGTTATCAATCCCTTCGGTATAAACTTACGGGCAACGGCAACAGCTTGGATTACTTCTCCGCCCGGATTATCGCGCAAATCGAGTATGATTTTTGTAATGTTTTTGCTGTCCATCTCGTTCAAGGCATTTGTTATGTATTCATCTGTATTTTCATTAAAAGTTTCAAGCTTGATATAGCCGACTCCATCTCTGATTTCATAAGTAACAGGATTTATCTTGATAATGTCCCGGATCACGTCGAAATATTGTACGTTTCCGGCTCCATTACGCAATATGCCCAGTCTCACCTTTGTGCCAACCTCACCCTTAATCATGGATGCAGCTTCATCCGTGGTGACCTTGACAAGGCTTTTCCCGTTGGCCTCTACAATTTTATCCCCTTGTATAATCCCGGCCTTCTCCGCAGGTGATGCTGAGAAAACCTTTGAAACAAGTATGTAATCCCCGCTGATCTCCATGGCTACGCCAATACCTCCAAATACGCCGGTAACCGCTCCCATGAAAGTATCCGCTTCTTTGGGAGTGTAGTATGTTGTATAATCGTCCAGAGAGTTCAGCATGCCGCCCACCGCGCCTTCAACCAGCTGTTCATCTGTAAACGCGCCTTTATATTGATCCCGGATTAAATCGATAATTCCCTGAAAATATTGAAGATTTCTTTCATCGGTTGAGGGGGCTGCTGCAAAGGCAGGCTGCCCGACTAGAAGAAAAACAACCAGAATAGCACAGATACTGCGCCTGAATGATACTTTCAGTATATTTATTTTCACAGTAATTCTCCCTTTGGAATAAAATTTAATATTTTTATTTTATCACATTAGGAATGAAATAAATAGACATCAATAATTTACCATCCGTTCTCTGTAGTCTTTCTTTATTCCATCCTGCAAATAGGTGATGAGACTTTTGAATAACGCCGCACCTTCTGCTTTGGCCAGCTTCTTAGTCGGATTCATATTTCCTTTGCTGTCGCTTTGAAGAATACCTATTTTTTTTGCCACGTAGGCTGCATTTCTGGCATAGGAAGGAATGAGATCATTATCCCTGAAGCCGGTTACAGCAATCGGTGCAGGCGCAAGAGATTCAAAGCCAAGGGCTCTGATAAAGGCGACAATTGCATCTGCTTTTGTAATGTTGTCATTCGGTCCGAATAGATTACTTCCCTTTCCGCTGAGAAGATTGCGTTCGTAAGCACTTTTGATCTGTGTAAAATTTAAATTATTGATGGATACATCATTGAATGGTGATACGATTACCTGTTTTGAGGATGTTCTTCTCGTCGTCAGATTGGTGCTCTTAACCAAAGCGGGATCTACAGGAACTTCTCTTGCGATCTGAACCATTGCTGTGGCAAACTCGGCCCGGCTCATGTACTGATCAGGATTGAAGTTTAGCCCGTCACCCTTGAAGACCTCGAGCCCAAACATGATCCTCAGGTCCTCTTCAGACCAATGCCCCCTTATATTGGCAGGGTTCACGGTAGGAAGTCTTTTCTGCGTCGGAAAGGTTTCGATTTTCAGACTGTCCTTGTAAGTCTTAATATTATCCGTCGAAATACCTTTTGCATCAAATTCCGGCAGCATACAAGTGTATTCCAGTATGCTGCTGTTCATACGGCTCTGAACATAGCTGCCTGAAAAGCTGATCTGATCAGGCCTGTTATCCTGATATTCCAACTGTTCTGTGGAGGTAGCCGATATAGCAACGGTTGCAGTGCCGCCCCATTTGTCCACGCTCTGTGTTCCGTAGTTTTCACTGCTGATTGTATAGTTCAGCAGCAGACTTTCAGCATTTCCCCAGTATTGATCATACCCGTAAAATTCACCGGTACATTCCACCGTCACCGTATTACCGTCAGTAGCCTGTCCCACCTGGTAAATCTTCCGGCTCCATATACTTCCGGCATGATAATTTACCGCCGGTTTGGGATCAATCAGATTAGAGCGAGCCAGATCATAGCTAGTGGCGCCTCTAAGCGTATAAGTGGTATCTCCGATCTTTATTGTTTCCGTCGGTGTTTTGGAAAAAGCTACTGTTTCTGTTATCTGTCCGTTTTCTCTAGTCGTGGCTGTTGTAGTAAAGACCAATGTCCTCGAAAGCGTGGCGTCCTTCTCTGTATTTTTAAGACTATAGGTATAGGTCGTTGTTGTCTTGTCCTGCCTCTGGGATTTCTTTATGATAAGAGTTCCCTCAAATACCACAGGCTCTCCGCTGATGAAGGATACCTCCTTATAATCGTAGGTCGTCTTCCCCGAAACCTCTCCTGACGAAATACCTCCTTCATAGCCACAAATTCCTTCTCGGGCATATACCGTTGCTGGGATGAACAGACATGGCAGTAAAATAAGTAATATCGTCAGTATTTTTTTCTTCATTAATATAGACCTCCAATTTATCGATTCAAGCATTACGTCTTTCAAAGCTTTTTGTTTCAGCTTTCATTACTTTTTCGCTGCTATTACTACTTCTTACCACCTGATTCATTCCACGAATAGGATATACCCATCGTTTCCTGAAGTGGCATCCTTCTTCAGCACTCTCACAGCAGCTCCTTTTTCAATGTCCGCCGCGTTGATTACCTTGTTATTTCGGATGATAATGCTGTTTTCCAGTATGTTTATTGTTGTATTTGCACCATTCACCCACATATAGGTACCCGGGTTATACGACTGTACGTTGCGTAGATTAAGCAGTGTACCGTCCGTTGCATATACCGTGCCCTTTATATGATGGGTACCGAATGGAGCAGTACTCACCAGTATAGCATTGACGCCATCTGCCACGATATATACCGTCCTGCTTATGTAGCTGTCTTCCCCATAGCCTTTAAAATCCCTTACATTCAGCACTCCATCATCATTTAACATCCGGGTACTGAGAGTGATATGGAAGGTTTTTGGTGTATTACTGTATCGCCAATCGGTTCCTTGCAGCTGAGAGAAGGACTCTACCGTAAAGCTGATTTCCTCATTGATGGCATTGATTCTGCCGCGATAAAGAGCGAGGTGATTGGCAACTGCCGGTTCGTCTACCTTTACAACCGATGCATAATAATTACCGCTTGAATAATCTCTGTTCAAAGCAAGGTATGCCTGATCATTGTCAGCAAGGCTGCTGCCTGATACAAGCCGTCCATATTTTACAACAATACTTCCTTTAGAATAGCCAACCTTTTGATTTTCCCGGGAAAGTGTGAAGCTGCCCGAGCCTGAGATAACACCTGATATGCTGTCATTAACTGTTGGTACCGGCGTATCCATACTATCCCTGTAAGAAAGTACAACCGCCCTTTCCTCCCCGCCATAGGTTTTCTCAACTGCTATATAAGCTTCGTTGGAATACAGCAGTTTATTGGCGTTTTCCGTATCAAGCAGTGTATCCCCGGAATAGATGCTGAAGCTATCTGATAATGGTATTGTCGTAAAGCCCTTGCGGTCTGTTCTCTCCCAATTTCCCCTGTTGAATACCTGAAGGCCCATGACCGTTATTTTATCCGACATATCATCGATCTTCGTAACGGTTCCTTTATAGATATTGGTGATAAAATGCTCATCGCCTTCAATGGTAATCTCTTTAAGGTCTGTTGATTTACCATTGTCATTGAGCAAAAGCCTGACCCGATCCCCGTCCTTTAAGGCTTTCAAACCAACCAACAGCTTGTCCCTGACAACAATTATGCTGTTGTCGGTTTCAAGTATCTGTTGCGTTCCGTCATCAAATTCGACCGCTATTTCCGCAGCCATTTTAGAAAGTACTCTTCCATATCTTACTATGTAATTATCCACAGCACTGACAGACGCAATGTCTCCGTCATTATCCAGCTTGATATATACCGTATCTCCGCTTTGTATGCCGTCAGCTTTCACGGTTTTATGATTTCTGTATATAGGAGTCTTATTCTGGTCCGTATAATTGTAAGTGCGCAGCACCGCGGAGCTGCCCGTACCTGAGCCATCTTCGTTATAAATGGTCAGATATCCGAGATCCGGATTATTTTCTTCAACAATACCTCTGACAATTCTTCTTGCTTCCGAGTTAATGCCAAGGTCTACACTTTGAATCTCTTTGACCAGATTATTACTGCTAATGGTGAGAATCGCTGTGGCATCATCCGTGATATCGGACAATTCAGCCAGAACTCCATTCACCGTAATCGTTGCATCAGCAGAAATTCTGTAGGAGGTTTTTTCATTCAGAGATCCGGAGAATGACACATCTCCGGAAATGCTTTTGACATCCGGGTAATCCATACTGAACAGCTGAGTGACATTGATCAGCCGGTTTGCAGTATCTACACTGTTTACCTGCGCCGCTATATACCGGACATCATTGACATTGGATACCACGATGACATATTTGACCATATTAGCGCTGTCTGAAATGAATTGGAGCCTGTCTCCTTTTTTCAACAGATCACTGTTACCAATTGCGCCGTTTTTATACACCACCAGTTCCCGCTTCAAAGACGCTGCCGGAGCTCCACTGGTTTCATTTTTTGAACCGGAGGCCGTTCCTGCAGGTGCCGCCGTTACGATAGACACCAGCTTGCCGTTGGAATTCCTGACAGTGATATTCTTTACATCTGCAGCAGTATCTCCGGAGTAATCCTTCAATGATTCAATACGATCAACCGTTCCGGCGCTTTTTGTGTATTTCAGAGCTTCCAGAATGATGCTTTCCGCATTTTTGACAACCTGGGCACCCTGCTCCCTGGTAATGGATTGTCTTGGATTGATACGACCGCCGCTTCCGCTCATAATACCGCGCTGCAGCATTGCTTCCAGGTAGGGAAGCTTGTCGGGATCCGTAGTTCTCCAGTCGGTATAATTTAACAGCTCCTGCTGCTGACCGGCCGGCTGAATATTCAAAGCTTTTGCAAGCCAATATGCCATTTCCTGTCTCTGGGCGGCTCCCTTTCTTCTGAAGCTGCCTTCTTCCAGAGCGGTCTGATCGGTTTCAAAGGCATGTGCCAGATCTTGCGCAGTAATGAGTCCTTCCTGTGACGCCAGTTGGAGAAATCCGTCATACCAGACGTCCACAGGGTCTGTTTTTTTATTCACAGCAGCGCGATTGTTATTGATCGTAATACCCAGCTGTTGAGCTTCTGCTTCACGGCCTGCGGCTCTGTACGCAATCGCCAGTGCTTCCTCCTTCGTCAGTGCAGCAGTTCTGTTGAATCTCTTGGAGGTACTCTCCAGGCCTTTCATAATCCCAAGTGCGCCTGCCTCATAAATGGCATCCCTGGACCAGACATTGCCTGCCACATCAACATAAGATAGGTTGCCAATCACCGCCGTAGCTCCGGCATCTCCATAATATACTGTATCGGGCTCTTCCGCCGCTATACTGTGCATCGGAACCACACCTGTGAAAAGCATTGCCAGTATCAGGCAGCAAGCCGTAAACTTAAAACTCCTGTGGATTATGTTTCCATGGTTTTTGTTTATTTGGCTGTCATTGCCGTTGTCATTATTTATATGGTTGGTATTTCTGTGGTTTTTAGATAATATACTCAATTTAAGCTTCCTTCCTGTTTAGGAATAATCAAAACAAATAAGCCGATACATACATCAGGCTTTTTACCTGTAATATATATCGGCTTGTAATGCTTCAAATTTAACACCTTGCAGGTTTTTTGTTATTTTAAATTTATGTTACACTTGGATGCTTCTACTATTATTATAAAGCTCATCCGGACATATATCCTGACCTGTAGCCCACTCCAAGGTTATATCCCTGACCTTGACGGTATTAAACAGGCTTTTATTTTTCAGCTTGCTGTAAAAAGGTATTTCTAGTAATGCCGACATGTCATATATCTTTGTTTCCCCATTTTCAAAGTATACCTGCAGGCAAAATTTATCTAAGGGCTTCACTTCCTTTGGTCTTGGCACCATACAAATCACTCCAGTCCCTTTATTGTAAAGTATTCGCCAGTCTTCTGGATGGTCTTCCAAAGTGCTTCGAGCTCCTCCTGATGGATGGTAGCCCATGCAGCAATCAGCTTCTGCTGCTTCTTTGGAATATTTCCGGTTATAGGCTCTCCGTCCAGTGTGAAAGAGCCTGAGCATTCACCATACACTGCATGAAAATGTGGTAAATGGTGCTACTCTTGGTCATTAAAAAACATTCTTATCAGAATCCCATAAAATTGTGAGATTAAAGGCATTGTATCCCTCTCCCAGCTGCTCTTTGTATGCTTTTATTTTATCATATAACAGATACAAAATCCATAGGATGGTACGCAGTAATAAGGCTTCTCCAAAATCCCTTCTCCAAAATCAAAAATTTTCAAACATACTTTCTATCATTTTGATAATATGCGGGTACAAGTCTTCATATAAATAAGTAGGCGATTGATATCTTACTGTATAAGTAAAATTGTCCACACCATTATGATCTACAAAAGTAATAAAGACACATATTTATCTGTATTTGTGACATCATTACAAGAAAATAATCAAGATGTCTTAAATTTTGTACTCAGCTGTCGTTGTTTTTGTTGTGGTCTACAAAATAACTTCAACAGAAACCTTTCTATTCTCTTTAACAAAAGGAATCATGCTGTCCTCCAGCTCTCTGCCCTCAACAATTAGCTTCTTGACTCCTGTGCAGTTACCAGACTCATTCACTATGTCAATATAATACCTGCAGCCTCTGAACTCCCTTTCCACAACGAGCCTGGTCCATTCCGGGGGGATACATGGGGCAATCTCCAAGCCTTCCCACTCAGCTTTTATTCCAAGAACATGCTGTGTTACTGCAATGTACATCCAGGCTGCTGTACCTGTAAGCCACGATACATTGGCAAGACCGAATTTGTCTGATTCAGGGCCAAAGAGGTTTGATGAATAAACATAGGGCTCGGCCTTGTATCTCCATATGCCTGCTTTTTCCATAGCGACCCTGGGTATCAGCTGTTTGTAATATTTATAAGCTCTGTCTCCTCTGCCAAGCATGCATTCTGCTATAATAGCCCAGGTGTTAGCATGGCAGAAGATCGCTCCATTCTCACCGGTACCTGGATTGTAGTTAGTCAGGGGATCTTTGGGATCCGGGAAATCAGTGATAGCTGGGTAGAGCTTCTTTATACCAAGCTCTGTATCCAGCAAATCTTTTACTGAATCCATCGCAATATAACCTCTGTCGTCTGTGGCCATACCAGACATCACAGCCCAGGTCTGCGCATTCAGCCATATCTTTGCCTGCTCATGCGCATTTGTCCCAAGGAATTCTCCGTTATCCATAACAGCCCTTCTGAACCATTTGCCATCCCATGCAAGCGTATTGACAAGAGATTTTTGTTTCTCATACATTTTTTCAAAACGTATGACATCTTCCTGTCTCCCCAATAACCGTGCAAGCCGGGACATTTTCAAAAGCATTACCCCAAGCTGCATGGCAGTCCAGATACTTTCGCCTTTCCCCTGCCTGCATACCTTGAAAAGCTGGTCGTTCCAGTCGGAACGCAGCATTAACGGAAAACCATTGGGCCCGAGGTGATTCATTGTAAATTCGATTGATTTGCAGAGATGCTCATATACCGTAGCTTCTCCGCCGTCATAATAGCCGGCCTTCTCCCCAAGAAAGGACAGGTCGCCCGACTCCATGACAACGTCATAAACAGGCCATATAGGCCATAAATGGTCATCCGAATGAATGGATGTCACAGGAGGCCATCCTTCAACAGGGAAAAAATAGTGGTTGACATGGCCATCCTGATACTGCTCCTTCAGTAAAAGCCTTATTTTTTCCTTTGATTCATCAATATCAAAAGGAATTCTGGCAAGAATGTCCTGTGCAGTGTCCCTGTATCCCACTCCTCGAAAGGTTCCCGTCGCATAGTAGGAGATATTTCTCGAAAACTGGAAATTACGCTGCGCCTGATAAGGGTTCCAGATGTTCACCATCCGTTCTGCAGCCTTGTCAGGCAGCCTGCAATTGAATTTTCCCAGCTCGCATTTCCACGAATCCTGCAATTCTAAAAAGGATTTCTCAACAAAGCCGCTTCTTCTGGAGTTTTCAACAGAGACTGCAATATCAACCTCCGTCATACCCGTTCCCAGAAAAATATTCAAGCACTCCTCCTGCTCAGGCAACAGTTCTATCTTGAATTGCAATGCTCCGCAGGGGTCTCCTCCCATCAGTGTAGAATTTGTGCAACCACTGTTTTCTATAGCGTATGGCTTTTCTTCCGAACGATAGCTTCCTATGAATTCATCCCTATCGCCATCATAAGCTACAGGGATTCTGTCGGCAGCAAGATAAACCAGCGGAGTTTCATCAGGCTTTGGCTGCGTTTCAACGCCATATCTATATAGGAGCGCGCCGGTATCCTTCAAATATTTCACAGATACCTGATGCTTGTTGTAGCACTGCCATTGCAGCTCGCGCATGAATTCCATCATTCCGAATTCCACATATGCAAAAATGTCAAGGTCCTTCAACTTATCAGAGCTGTTTTGAAGCTTAATCCGCCATATGAGTGAATTCTCCATGCCGCCAACAAAATAAGTAAGGCAAGCTTTCACGCCCTTCCTCTCCGCTTCAAAGCGCGTATATCCCATTCCATGCGCTGAACTCCATTTTTCAGGTTTAAGTTGAGCCGGTTCATAGGTCGGGCACCAGTATTCACCGGTTTTCGCATCCCTGATAAAAATATAAGGCCCGGAGCGGTCGGTAGGAAGGTGAAAAAACCTGTATCTTGTGATACGCCATATCTGCGGTGATTTATAAAAGGCCAACCCGCCGCCTGCCTGTGAAAGCATTGTATGGAATGTACCATTAGAAAGATAATTGATCCAGGGCGAAGGCATGTCCGGCCTTTTAAAGCATATCTCCTTTGCATTGTCGTCAAAATAAAAATAGGAGTCCATTTTATTTCTATCAAACATATATGTACCTGCTCTTTACAGTTTTTTAGCAGCCGACAAGCATCAGCACGAACTCCCCGGCTGCTTTCCTGTTTCCTGCCGGGATCTTAGATCTGAACTACCAATACATTGGCGGCAAAATTTCCTTTTGTCTCTCACACATTTCATTGATCATAGCCACAGAGCTATTGTACGAGTATACGGTAGGGTCAAGCAGGACGGCCTGGAGCAGCTTGTTCCTGGATTTTTCAACAAATGCTTCTGTGAGCAGCTTGTGAATGATTCCCTGGATACTTATCATTTCCGCAATAGGATCAGGCAAATGCTCCATCTGTCGTGTATGTATCCCACTGCCATCTACCACAGCCGGCAACTCGACCGCCATGTCATCCGGCAAGCCTGGTATTTTGCCCTTGTTCAACATGTTAACCGTCAGACACTCTGTTTGCCGATTTAATACAATTGCCGAAATTATGGGGACGCCATACTCCCCTGATGGCTTTATTTCTTCAGTACTTACATCGAACCTTTCCTTTATCCAATCATCCTCTTTAGAGTCTGTATTTGGGTAGTAAGGCATTTCAGCAAAACTATCTGCAAAGTAAACCAATGGAGGAATTTTATTTGTTATCCATGGATCTTCCGATACCGGATCATGAAAAAACTGCATGTTAGGTGATGCAATGAAGCCATCCGCCCACCGGATATATTCTCCAATGTGATTGGTTACGGGGTATGGCAGCAAGCCATATGTCCTTAGCAGCATTCTGGGAAGAGCAATGCCATCCCATGAAGCAAGCCATTGGACGTTTCTTTCTTTTTCCTTCAACAGCGGATAAAGATCCTCTCCTGTTTTTTTGCTTCTTATTTTCTGATACCACCCGAAATGATTCAAACCACAGACAGCAACATCAAGCTCCTCTACAGGAATCTCCAATATTTTTGATATCATATTCTGTCCTTCGTTGATTCCATGGCACAAGCCGACTGCCTTGATTTTAGTCAGTCTTCCAATTGCATCTACAATCTTTGCCTCAGGGTTTGAATAATTGATCAGCCACGCATCAGGGCAAAGTCTCTCCATGGCCCCGGCAATCTCAAGCATTGGCCCGATATTTCTAAGGAAATGGAACATACCTCCAGGCCCGCCGTTCTCTCCATAAACCTGGTTGCTGCCATATCTGCGCGGAATATGAAAATCCATGGACCAGTAATAATACCGTCTCACTTCAATAGCTGTCATTACAAAATCGGCCTCATAAACAGCTTTTTCCAGGCTCGTTGTTGACCAGATTCTGCACCTGCGTTTCATAAGCTTCAATACATCATTTGCATATTTTTCACTCAGTCTGAGCATTTCATCTGAAATATCCATCAGACAGATTTCCAATTGAAGCTCATTTAGCTGATCATCCAGTAATATATCATTTATCATCGGCGGGCAAAAACTACTTCCTGCCCCTATAAATACTATTTTCAGACTGCTTTTCATAACACAAAATCCCCCTTCAACTTGAGCTAAACGTGACGTTGCTTAAATTCTTATTCTTACACCTTTATCAGAGGCCTCCATACATGCAAGCACTACTTTTAAAGCTGCCAGCCCTTCCTCACCTGATATTTCCGGAGGCAAACCATTATTTATACCGCAAAGGAAGCTGTCGATGATCCCGGAGCTTCCTTCCACTTTTCCAACCTCGTAATACTCGTTATCTCCGTTTCTTCTAGTGACAACGACAGGATAATCCGGGTTGTCATAAATCTTGATGGTTCCGTTGGTACAATAAAGAGTCGTACTGTTGTCATTCCCTCCATAACAGGTCCAGCTGGCTGTCAATGTACCGATGATTCCTGACTTGGACTTCAACAGGCACACTGCATTGTCATCCACACCGATCAGGTCATTGTTTTCATCCCGCTTGTCAATCGTCGTCAGAATAGCTTGAACCTCTTCAAATTCATCATCCATCAGCCATCGCAGCAGGTCCACCTTATGAATACCGATATCCCCCATTGCCGCCCTTTGAGAAACCCTCGTCTTGG
>JAEZLF010000066.1 GCA_023435925.1 Bacillota bacterium | reverse complement strand
GCAAATCGCTGGCGAACTGCTCATTCATACTGATATGAGCTTAAATGAGATTGCTCGGTCTACAGGATTTGAATATGACACATATTTTATTAAGCAATTTACATCAAAAAGAGGAATATCGCCAACTACCTATCGAAATGTATGTAGAGAACAAGCTAAATCAATGTAGAGGTTTTTGTAGATAATACCTGTACTTGAGAAAAGAATGACAAATATGACTGCAGTTGACCGATAAAGTGTATAGTACTATGGCTAAACGCATCAGGCTAAAGATTTGTTGGGAGCATATGCTGCATTATATATGCACGGTATATCCGTATTCTGGTATTGTATTTTCGAGGCTATTCCCTAAGAAAGAAACGCGATTGAATAATCTTAGTCACTTTGAGCCACCCTTTGAACCGGGCTTGGATGAGCCACTATTCCGGAATAATAAGCCAATATTCCACATATGTTCCACGGTTCTCTTGACAATGAGTCTCCATGGGCATGTTATCTGGCATCAAGGGCACCACCCATGCTGAACAAGGGAGCAGGGCTTTGGAGAATGGTTGATGCCTGGCAGTATAGCCTAACATGCCTTCTCATTGTCAAGAGACTTTCGCGGCATAAACGCTACTTGGTTTTACTGACCGGGCAGGTGGCTCACACCGCACCGGAACTGCGGCTCCGCTGCACCGGTATATTCAGCTATTTAGACTTGGACTATATTTACTTAAAAAACTATAAGCTAAAAGAATAAAAAAGAATAGATAGCTAATAATTAAGCTATTGGCCCGCTGATGAAAATGGTGATGATGGATTAGCCCGCCTTAAAGGCCATGCCCTGGCAAAAGATAAAGCTGGTGCGCTCTCTGAACTTTGATAGATAATCATTGGGAGCAGATAGGAAAGTAAGCTGAGGATTTATAATAAAACAGAGAATTAATGATCGGGGAGGATAATTGTGTTTCAAAACTTTTTTAATATAATATTGCGTGCAATAATGGCCTACTTTCTCCTTATGGTAATAACCAGACTGATGGGCAGAAAAGTGATATCACAAATGACATTTTTTGATTTTGCTGTGGCTATCACTTTAGGAACCTTAGCTGCAAGTATAGGTATGGGAGCTAATACCAGTTCATCATCAGCTGCTACTGTAATGATTTCATTCGCAGTACTGGCGATTATCACCGGATATTTGCACATAAAAAGCTTCGGATTCAGAAAACTTGTAAACTCAGAACCAGCTACAATGATCAAAAATGGTGAAATTGTCAAGGATAATATGCAGCGTACACGAACAACTATAGATTCATTAAATGCATTATTGAGAGAGAAAAATGTTTTCAATATTGCTGATGTTGAATTTGCCATTATGGAAACCGATGGTAAACTATCTGTCCTTCCAAAATCGCAAAAGCAACCAATAACACCTTCAGATTTAAATATACCAACTTCATATAAAGGGTTGACTAGGGATATTATTATTGACGGCAATATTATGTATGAAAACTTGAAGGCTGTAAATTTGGATGAGCAATGGCTAATGAATCAATTAAGCAGCAAAGGAATACAAAATATTAATGAAGTATTTTTTGCTGCTTTGGATACTTCAGGGAATCTGTACATCTCTAAAGGGCTTAAAGGTAAGGAGAAGCCTGGACAGTATGGGATTGAATAGAAGCAATTATCATAATATGATTTGAAAGCCAAGACTTAAAAATGTTTCGATACCTGATAGTATTTTTGTTCAATTTTACTGTTTTATACGCTGAATGGGAGTGTTAGTATCTAAGAAACAATGAGTAGATGTTTCCTGGACTCTTATAATTTCATATTGTTTGATTTCGAATTTGCTTATTACATTTTCCAGAAGAAATCCCCTCACTGATATGTACATGGTATAGTCTCTACGCAATAATTGCGACAGCAATTGAAAGAAGCCCTTTTCTTCCAGTTCAAGAGGTCCTATTTCATCAATAAATATGGGGGAGATGTTGTTAGAAACTATATGCTTTATTGTTTCGGAAGCAAATTCGAAGCCTTTATGTGAAAAACTGTAGACATCCAGACGATATTTCTCATCCCAACATACGGGAATATAATCTCTTTTGAATGAAAAAGGTAAGCTTACACCGGTGGACAGCCTGACAATTTGTTGGCCGGCATAGTTACCCTCAATAAATATTTTGGGCAGAATAAATCCGTCTCCGGTTTTTAATTCATTATATAATGATAAAAGCTTTGTAGTTTTACCACTGTTTATATTTCCGGTTATTATGTGAAGCATATATCACCTTACCATTAAGCGTTTAAAATAATTTTGCGCATGGACGTAATCTTCTGAGGTATCAATATCCATTAGAATCCCTGGGTAATCAACTTCCATAGTTGTAAATCCCTGCTCAGATATGAATTCCCTTAAACTGCTGAAACCTGTTGCAGCGAGCAGCAGGTTTATCATTTTTCTATTCATGAAAACAGGATGTCCTTTTGTACCTTCATAAGTTGGGACAACAATGTCTGCATTGACTTTAGCAATGCTTTCATATACATCATGACTGACCAGAGGGTAATCGCCAGGAATCATGAAGACCCTGTCACCCTCAGTATGCCTAAATCCCTTTATGACAGAGCTGAACATGCCTAATTGATAGTTTTCGTTATACACTAATTTGACTTTGGAGTACTTGTCCAAAACCGGAGCAAGCTTATCAATATTGTAGCCGCCAATGACTATAATTTTTGAACAGGCATCATACATTCCTTCAATACATCGCTCTATAACAGTTTTACCATTTAGCTCCAATGTCAGTTTATATGTGCCTGCTCTTGATGAAAAGCCGGCAGCCAAAATAATACCTTCTATAATCATGTAATTATAGCACCCATTGAATTATCAGTGCGAGAGCCAGTAAGCTCAAGGAGGCAACCGGCTTAAAGCACAATTCTTTCATTAGTTCTGATTGTATTATTTTGTCTGTAAGCTTCTTAAAGTATGTAAGGTTTTTCTCATTTATTTCATTTATTTTTTTTGCAAGCATTATGACTCCGTAGATAAACAAGCTATTAATAAGTCCTTCAGTTAATAGAAATTTAAGTATCGAGGATATGCTTTTGTAAGTATATGAGGCTATTATCCATGTGGGAATAAAAAGTAGACTCAATAGATATAAAACTCTCCATACCAGGCTTATGGACGTTAATTCAATTAATTTGTGTTTTTTCATTAGCTTTTTGCTGCCGGTTATTTCAAAAATAGTGAATAATGAAATGCCTTCTAGAATAATTGACAGTGCGGGACAAATAATTATTACTAAGTTTGCTGTCATGAAAAGGTCAACAAGCTTTATTGCGGCTGCAATTATAGAAGTGAAAAGTATTGAATCCAGCTTTCCTGTTTGCCTATAAACCATGCTCATAAAAAAATACGCTAAAGGGAACCAGAGAAACCATCCAATATTAAACGTGGTGATATGTAACAAATGTCCAAGCGTTGCTTCTTCTAGTCCCCATAAGGCACCCCAGAAGATTATGGCGAAAAGATTTTTTTTCATAAAAATTCATCAAATCCTTTAATATGAACCAGAATATATTATGAATATTTTTACAGGATTATTCCTTATAGATGATAGCATACTAAAATTATTCACATTTTATTATTTAAAAATAAAGGAGAAAGATTATGTTTAAACATGAAAAGCAATTATTACATGAAGTGAAGGTAGATACTCCGAATCCAAATTACGCCGCCATGCTGCAGGAACAATTAGGAGGTCCACATGGAGAAATCAGATGCAGCATTAATGATGAGTGAGGAATGAATATGGATGAGAAACAGGTATATGATACGATTAATGAACTGCTTGAAGATACCGATTACCCAGTTAAAATCACCAGCGTAGCGGATCTGGATGATTTTCTTCTTGATGACGCCAATCGAAGGTTTGAACAGTACGAGGTGATTGGCAGAATGTATGATGACCTAAGGGGAAAGCCTGAAATAGACAGATACCCTGACGTGTCTATTGAGAAAGAAGAAGAACAGCATCAAGGTTTTTAGTTCTACTTAGAAAGAGGCATTTCTTTTGATATTGTAGTAAAAGAATGCCTCTTTGCTATGATGTCCTAAGGACAGCATTTATGGCATTTCTGATTTCTTCAAAGCTGGTACACCTGCAAATATTGGCCTGTAGCCATTCTTCCATTACATATTCTTCAGCGTCCGGGTGGTTGAGCGCGAGGGAATGGCATACCATTAAAAAGCCTGAGGTGCAGTAGCCGCACTGGAATCCCCAGTTCTCTACAAAGGCTTTCTGAATAGGCGCGTTCTGGAGTCCTTCAACAGTTATAATTTTGTGACCAATTGCTTCAACTGCCAGCATGAGGCAGGATTTTGCAGGCCAGCCATCTATCAGAACTGTGCATGCACCGCAGTCACCGTTTTCACAGCCGGGCTTTGCTCCGGTCAAGCCTAATTGCTCTCTAAGCACATATAATAGGATATCTGAAGGATTAACCATGACATCTTTCTTTTCGCCATTAATATCAAGTTCAATGATACTTTTACCTTCTATTCTTAGCATTACTGCATTCCCTCCAGTGTTTCCAAGGTGTTGATTAAAGTATTTTTGAGTACAAATTTTCTATAGCTGTCTGTACCTGAGACATCATTCAAAACAGGTGCAGGCAGTGACTCAAGTACATTAACAGCCCTTGCTTCCCATGGAATACTTTTATTGTTAAGGCATTCCTCAACGATGGAAGACCTGAATGGGAAAGAGCAGACTCCGCTCATTGCCAACCTGATTCTGTTATCTTTCTTTACTGCAGCAATGGATATAAGTGGATAATCTATTTTCTCGTTTCTTGTCTTCTTTACGTGAACATACGGCAGGGAAGTGTATTCTTTTCCAATAATCAACTGGACAATAAATTCACCTTTGGGAAGCTGCAGTCTTTCATTAAAAACTTCGTTTATGGGAATCTGCTTGAGTTTATCACCAGATGTAATTAAAGCATAGCTGTCAGATAAGAGCAGTGGCAATACGGCTTCCCTGTACATGATTGTACCTCCAATATTTCCGCCAAGCGTTATTCTGCACTGCATGGTGTGATCGGCTATCCTGCTGCCTGCTTTGCCGAGTAAGGGAAATAGTTTTGATTCCGATATACGGGAAAGGGTGACGGATGACCCTATAACCAGCATGTCACCACGTAATTCAAGCACATTGCATTCTGGGATAGCCTTAAGATCAATGACTGCTTTGGTGTGGACGTTATGCACCCTTGCCATACTGATGATTTCAGAACCCCCACCGTAGTAAAGGGGCTCTTTTTCCTGAGAATCCAGTTCTTTATATATCTGAACAGCCTCCGCAATTGTGTCAGGCCTGTAGTAATCAAAATTAATTGGAATCATACAGCACCCCCTGTTTTTGTCTTCCAAATATACTCCGGTGTGATAGGCGTCCGATTCAAATCAATTTGGGCTGCAGAGGACAGGGCGTTTGCCAGAGCTGCTGGGATACCTATAATACCGTGTTCGGCGATTCCTCTTGCACCATAAGGGCATCTATCTGAGGGGTTTCTATGAAATCAACAATGTACTCAGGCTCTTCACCAATGTGCATCACCTTATAAGTACGTAAGCTTGTGGTCAGCACCTTGCCATCCGCATCATAAGAAAAAGCCTCCCGGCTGCCAAGTCCAAGACCCATACACATTCCACCGGTGATAAGACCTCTGGCTGTTTTAGGGTTTAAGACTTTACCGGCATCAATAACTGTGGCAGCTTTAAGCAGTCTATAGGTGAACTCTTTTGTATCAAATTCCACTTCCACAGCTTGTGCGCCGACGGCCCAGGCAGGACCTGGCTTTCCTTTGCCGCTTTCCTTATCAAGGTCGGATATGTGACTCATAATAAAGCTTCCACGTCCTATAATTTGACCTTCTATGGCATTGCCATTAGGATATTTATATCCATGAACCAAATCCTTGAATGCTATATAAATATTGGGGTCTTGTTTTAAGTACACTTTTTCTTCTGCAACAATCAAATCCTCCGGCGGACATCTCATGGCAACGGCTGCCACGCTGCGCAATTGCTTGATTAAGTCTTCGGCAGCTCTTAAAGCGGCCCTGCCAGCCATGTAGGTTGTCATACTTGCAACTGTCTTCCAATGCTCAGGACTGACCTGTGTATCTACCTCCAGCTTAACATGGATTCTGTTAATATCCATTTTCATTTTTTCGGCAAGTATCTGAGCTAAAGTAGTTTTCATTCCAGGACCGTATTCAACGGCGCCGCTGTTCAGGTTGATGCTGCCATCAGTATTAAATGTTAATAGAACACCTGAAACTGAATCAGTAGGGGAATCAGATGTCTTCCAAAAACAGCTAATGCCTTTTGCTCTTATTTTGTTGTTTCCTAAGTCTATTCTCATTCCTTCGTTCCAGTTTATTGACTCTTTTAGTTTCTCCAGGCACGCTGTAAGGTTTCCTATATTGCTTAAGGTTGTTACAACCTGGGTTGGAGTTCTCTTGCCGGGAGTTATTGCATTCTTCATTCTTAATTCCAATGGGTCTACTCCAAGAGCTAAAGCAAGTTTTTCCAGTGTACGTTCTATGCAGAAGGTATATGAAGCATGACCAAAGCCTCTGAATGAGGTAGCGTAAGGATGGTTGGTATATACGCATAGTGAATCGCACCAGACATTTTCTATATTATATGGACCGGTACAGCCAACAGCGATGGACTTTGCCAAACGAGGGCCGATATCTGTATAAGCCCCGGTATCAACAAGGTATGTCATCTCAGCAGCCTTTAGTATTCCGTCCTTTGAGGCTCCAAGTTTTATTTTCGCTTCCAGGCCCAAACGGCATGGAGAGGTAACAATATCCTCTTCTCTGGCATTAGCTATCTTGACGATTTTCCCCCCAACAGATTTTGAAGCCATATAAGCAAGGATTTCGAGCTGTACAGGAGCTTTCCCGCCAAAGCCTCCGCCCACAAGTGGAGTTATTACAGTAATCTTTCCTAATTCCAGTCTGAAATATTGGCTGATCATATTCCTCACAGAAAAGGGAGCTTGCGTGGATGAGCGAATCACCACCTGCCCGTCAGCATGTATTTCTGCCCTGGCATTTCTTGTTTCCATAGCTATATGATCGGACTTCGGAAGTGCAAACTCTGCTTCAATGATGAATTCACTTTCAGACCAACCTTTGACCATGTCGCCTTTTCTAATTTTAATACGTTCAGCAACGTTTGTATTTGGCTCTGGCGAAACATCCTTTACTGCATGCTTGTATTGACCCAGGTTCTCATGGATAATGGGAGAATCGTTCTTTAGGGCATCACTTGGAGAGTTAACGACCGGCAAAAGCTCGTATTCTACTTTTACCAGCTTGACTGCATACATGGATTCACGCTCGCTATTGGCTACGACTAAAGCAACGGGTTCTCCAAAGTAGCGGACTTTATCAATAGCAAGGGGAGGACGATCTTCAATTACGACTCCACAGAGGATAGGAAAATTACTGCCAGTAATTACAGATTGAACGCCGGGAGCTTTAATTGCTTCAGAAACATCAATTGATTTAATCTTTGCATGGGCGTGTGGGCTTGTAACCAGCTTTGCATGTAAAATACCAGGGACTATATAATCATCTGTATATTTAGCATCGCCGGTTACCTTATCCCAAGCTTCTTTTCGCTGAATACTCCTACCTATAGCTACTGTCGTTTCCAAAAAAGGCTCCTCCTATATATAAACGAGTGAATTTCATAAACAATAGAGTTTGTAAAATATATCCTGCTTACGTATATTTTCCGAAATAGTGAAAAATTATTCTATTGCAACTACTGTACTTACTTACTTCTGCCAGAAGTCAATTGGGGTAGTGCATTGAGTATTTTGCTTACGTGATAATTGTATATAATATTTTGACTGTTCTTAGGAAACTCTCCAGCTTTAATATCACAGAGATTAAGGAATCTTAGTGCTTCAGCATTATCAGGACTCAGGCTGCAGCCAGTACCAAGTTCTTCAACTGTTCTTAAATGTGACAGGATACTTCTAAGGGATTCCAATTCAATATTTATTTTAGAGAATTCAGTACCTCCATCAATTTTCGGATTGAACTCGGTTTTATATGCTTCAAGAAATTTAATTGAATCGATGACTTCATTTCTCAAGCTATTTATATCAACACTGTTACCCATACAAATGAATTCTATTATAGATTTAGAAATCTTCTCCGATATGATATCCAATCTTTTACGTATTTGAGCTAGGTTGTTTGGTGGAAAGATTAAATAGTTTACTGCGACAGCAATAGCAATTCCTACAAAAGTGCATAATACTCTGCTAAAGCTATATTGAAAAGGATTTTTATTATTCAGATTAAGCATGATAGCTGCGAACATTACACCCGCAATGGGGACGGCCCGATCCCATTTGAAGGTGTTGCATATGAATATTATTACCAAGGTACCTATACCCATTAGCAGAGCATTGCCTGGTTGTATATAAATGAAAATCACACCTACAAAAGCACCGACTAGAGTTCCAATTAATCTATATACGCCTGCTTTGTATGAACTGGACAAGGCGTTTTCCATTGTAAATATCGCAGCAATTACTGTGAAGAAAGGATATTCCAGCTTTAATACCTTTGAGATTAAAATGCTTAAAAACACAGCTATGGCAGTTTTAATGTTTCTCTTACCAATTCTTAATCTCGTATATCTTCCTCCTCAAGCAAAATGCATAGTTTTTGTTGTATTATTATTTTTAGCATAAATGGGAGCTTTATTACTGTTGCTTATATCTATCTTAGGGCGAGTAAAAAACATATTAACTCAGTCATTACTGAAATAAGTTGATTGCATTTTTGGCAGATTAATTAGCCCTGAATTATTTTTAGTTAAATAACTTAAATAAGTTATTTAACAAAAGACCAGCAGAGGGTGTCTCAGCTAGTCCTTTGTTGTTACATTCCAGCCATTCTTCTGCATTCATCAGCACAGTTAAGACAGATATCAGAACATTTCTTACAATGATCATCTTTTTTGAACATTGCACATTCCTGAGCACATTTGTCGCAAATTGTTGCACAAAGCTTGCAAAGGTCTTTTGCATATTGTGCATCAAGAGACATGTAAGCCGAAGCAAGCTGACATATTTTTGCACATTCGATTAGCATACTTATGCAAGCTTTCCTGGCGCCTACATCTGGCTCGTTCAAGCACATCTTAAAGCATTCAAAACATGCTTGGACACACTGGTTGCAAGAATCTTAACATTTTTGGTATTTGTCGGTTGTGTTAGTTACAATACCCATTCCAAAAACCTCCTTATAATTTATTTCATACCTATTATTCGTCAAAAAAGGATTTATATGTATTAACAAGATCTATTTTTATTGAGATCAGGCATTGCTCTGAATATTTTTATTAAGCATCGAGGAAGTGTGTAAATACTTCGGTGACAGTCGTTCAAAACTGCAAAACCAAGGAAAAAATCTCTCTGTTTTAAATTGCGGTTAGTTTGTACGTTCCTGTATTCGCGGCTGAGCACTCCTTTTATTTTGCACGGAGGTTTACCGGGGAGCAGATATCGCACTATTAACATGACTTTTCTATCTTTGAAAATTACTGGAATGTCTGTTTTACTACCCGTGTGGGGTGTTTAATGTGTTGAAATTAATTTCAGCATACACTTTCTTGAAATATATTTACTTTAATCAATTTTGGTGCTAATATTTATTTGAACAAAATTATACGTATTGAACATTTGTTCAAAGAGGGAGATCTTTATGGCGATAACAGATAATATGAGAATGACTCTTAAGGTCTGCCGGCTATATTACGAAGATAATCTCAGCCAGAAAGAAATTTCTGCACAACTTGGGATTTCCCGCCCGCAAATTAGCAGAATGCTGACCAATGCACGAAATAACAATTTTGTGTCAATCAAGATAAATAATCCATTTTCAGATGAAACAGACCTGGAACAACTTCTTATTGAAAGATATCACCTGAAGGATGCCCTTGTGCTCAACACGATAAATGCGAATGAAGAGGGCGGCAAGATGGAAGAATTCGGACGGATGGCTGCAAGCTGTATTGACGGGTATATTATGGATAACAGCCGCATTGGCGTGATGAGCGGTCAAACACTAAGCAGTATGGTGCGGTCCATCAAGCATTTTGGCCGCAGAGGCCTGGAGTTCGTCTCTTTGGTCGGCGGCATAAGCTCAACCAGCGTCAAGTGGCATGCCAATGTCATTGCACAACAGCTGGCAGAGTGCTCAGGAGGCAGTTGCTATATTCTGAATGCACCTGTTATTGTACAAAGCAAACAATCACGTGACATGCTGGTCAGTGAGCCGGGGATTGCATCGGTGCTGCAGAAGGGCTTAAAATGCGATGTTGCAATCGTAGGAATCGGACAGATCAACATGAACTCGACAACTTTTCAGGCTGGTGCATTGAATACTGAAGATATAGAACGGCTAAAAGCATCAGGTGCTATTGCCTCAGTCTGTACATCCTATCTGGACGTTTCAGGAAAAATCATTCATACGGAACTCGAAGAACGGTCTATCGGACTGACACTGGAGCAGCTCAAAAAATGCCGGACTATAGCGCTGGCAATTGGAGAAAATAAGGTGGAATCAATTAAAGCGGCATTATCGAGCGGATACATTGACGTGTTCATCACAAATCTGGATACCGCCCGTTTAATTGCAAAATAAGCAATGATATTAAAAACAGGAGGAAAGGAAATGAAAAAATTATTAGCAGTAATCGTAGCAAGTATAATGATTCTGTCAATGGGAGCTTGCGGCAGTAAGTCCCCAACTACCGAGCCCGGCAACGGAACCTTGGCACCCACAACGTCTGGTGCTGCAACGTCCAATACAGAAAGCGGTGCAATTGGTAAAAAGGTTTCATTGCTTACTCCTTATCTCAGTTCAGTTACTACCAATCAGATGGTAGAGGAAATGAAGGCAGGAATGGAAGCGCAGGGTATGGTTGTTACTGTTGTCGATACCAAAGGCGACTTTGCGCAGCTTGCAAGCAGAATAGAAGACACAGTCTCTTCCAAAGCGGATGCAATCGTGCTTGTTAGCGCTGACCCTTCACAGGTCACTACACAGCTTCAGAGTGCATTTGACGCGAAGATTCCGGTTTTCGGCTGTGATAGTGGGTTTGTTGAGGGCATGATGGTTAACGCAACCAGCGACAACTACGCTATGGGTGAGCTTATTACAAAGTACCTTTTTGAGGACCTAATGGGTAGTAAGGGTACAGTCATAGCTCTGACCCATCGTCCGCATCCCGGTGTTGCCAAGAGATGTACAGCTTTCGACGATATGATCAAGAAGTATCCCGATATAAAACTGATCACGGAACAACACGTTGAAGTTCCAGGTCCCATTGAAAGTTCTAGAAAAGTTATGGAAAATCTTATTTTGTCCAATTCTTCAAAAGATTCCATCACCGCTGTATGGAGTGCATGGGATGAACCTGCGATTGGTGCCACTCAGGCTCTTCAGGATGCAGGAAGAAATGAAGTGATTGTTG
>JAEZLF010000015.1 GCA_023435925.1 Bacillota bacterium | reverse complement strand
ATACGGCCCGTTATGCGGGGGTAGAGCTTCCAATTAAGCTTGGTGATAGCGTACAGCTTACGCATCAGCCTCCGATCGGTGAACATACCAATGCATATGAATGCGGTAGCTGGCTGGTCCGGAACGGAGAATCGGTGGTACCGTTAAGAGATGCCTGGGGAGGTGTACTGACAAACCGCGACCCCAGAACGGCGATAGGTATCCGGGAGGATGGTACGGTTTTGCTGCTTGTAGTGGATGGAAGGCAGCCCGGTTATAGTGCGGGATTTACCGGACAGGAGCTGGCCGAGTATTTGATCAGCTGCGGTGTAAAGGATGCGGCCATGCTGGACGGAGGTGCTTCAGCTGAAATGCTGGTGGGAGGCAAGCTGGTCAGCAGGCCTTCCCATAAAGGAGAGGAAAGGCCCGTTGGCGGCGGGGTGCTGATATTGTTGGATCAGGAAACAAGCACACCCGATTGAGTCTATAGACATACAGTATGCTTTGCACTCATTTGAGCTTTACGCATATTCATAGCCTTATGTAAATTAAAAATAGAAAAACAACTCTTCCAATGCATTTTCCAGATGAAAGTCGAAATCTGCCAGCAGTAAATCCTCATAGGAATCCGACTTTAAGAAAGGATTGTGGGAAATATCTTCCTCGTTGATCCAACCGAGCTTAAAATAGGCATGCCACGTACCCTGACGGACAATCATTTCCTGCAGGAAGGAAAGCTTTTCACCCATATTGCAAAGGTATAGCCCGCAGCTGTAAGGGCGGATCAGGTATCTGGAGCATAAACGATTCTCAAGGAAGCAGCAATCTCCGGTCTTTTGCTTGGCAAGAATGATGGGCTCAGCCGTATTGTATTCGTATAGCAGAGCCGCTTCAAGAATGGTAATGGAAGCGGACGCCGACATTTCTCTGATTGATTTCCGCCTTGAATGGATATCCGGCTTTTCCGGCAGGATCAAAATACTCTCCGACGCCTGACTGATGCTGATATTGAGCCCTTCTGTCAGCAGCTTCAGGTCCGCACCCAGAACAGGAATATTATCACCGCAGCATTCTCCACAGCCCTTGCAATCGATGGTTTTCAGATCGCAGGTAAGTCTGAAGGCTTCCAGTGAAGCGGAAAGCTCTTTTAAAGTAGTTCCCGGATCATAAGATTTTAATTCTATTTCTTCATTTTCAGCTGTAAATTCAATCATCATTAATAACCTTCCCTGCAATCTTTATTGGGAAGTATATCAAAAAGGGAAGTTGCGTTCAAGAGACAGGCAAATGCTTTTTTCATTCTGGATTTCAGAAAAATATGGAACCAACGCCGGAATTATCAGTCTAAAGGAATGTATTGCTAATATGTGCAATATATACACTATACTATTAGGGACGCATTCAAAGCCAATCCCTATTCGAAAGGATTGATTACGTTGAGAAAAAAGATCGCATTATTTTTGTCCTTCATTTTCATTTTTACATTGGCAGTACCATTTCAGGGGTTCGCTGCACAAATGGATAAAGAGCTTGAAAATGCTATAAGAATTGCAAAAACGAAATTCCAGATACCGGAGAATTACAAATTTACCTCCAGCATCAGCACATCAGGAACAAAGAAAGTGTATTATCTGAACTGGAGAAGCCCTGAAACGGTTGATTCAGCCAGTATTAATGTAAGTATTGATGAAAAGGGCACCATTACCAGCTACAACAAATATTCCACAGGTGACTATACAAAAACCTCCAAGCTACCGAAGCTGAGCAGGCAGGAAGCAAAAGCAAAAGCGGATGCCTATATTGAAGGGATCGAATCCGGTTTACTTAAAAATCTCCAGTATAGAGAGTCCGGTACAGATAATATTATGGACATCAGCTATTACCTAAATTATTTCAGGGTATTCAACGGTGTGCCGTTCTATAACGATAGGGTTACGGTCAGTGTAAACCGCGAAACAGGCGCACTTCAGGAATATTCACGCCAGTGGAGCGACAATCTGACATTCCCGCAGGTGAATAGCCCCATATCGGTTGAAAAAGCTGAAGAGGCTTACGTTAAGAACCTTGGCTTAAGGCTTATTTACAAGACCTCGACTACCGACGATGTCCTGAAAGCCTACCCCGTGTATGTGCCTTTATATGACAACGAGCAATATGGTATCGATGCGGTCACAGGACAACGGCAGAGACTTATCGGTAATTATTTCTATGGCTTCAATGAGGGGGCAATGAAATCCTCCGCTCAAGCCGCAGCTATGGACACCGGTGCACAGGTTCAGCTGAATCCCGATGAGCTGAAAGCCGTTCAGGAAGCTGCATTGTTGAAGTCTAAGGATGAGGTCGAAAAAATTGCCAGGGATTCGAAGTTCTTGGATATTTCGGCCGGACACAAGCTGCAGAGCTATTATCTAAGTACAAATTGGCCCGAAAGAAGCGAATATGTATGGTCACTGCAATTCAGCAAGCAAACGGACGATACTTCACGGTATATCGACCATATCAGTGCTACAATCAATGCGAAAACCGGTGTTATAACCAGCTTCTACAAAGGCTCCAATTTTGCAGAAGGGGCAAAGCCCAAGGAAGATATTGCAGCTGTAAAAGCCAAAACAGATGCCTTTCTAGCGGAATATTACCCCCAGTATGTCAAGGAGCTGGTGTATGATAAGCTTGCCAGTGAAAGCCATATCAACACTGCTGATAAAAACGAGACTTATAATCTTACTTATAGCAGGCTGGTAAACGGCATCGCCTATCCCGATAATGGCGTGAATATCAATTTCGATAATGTAAACGGGTTGATTATCGGCTTCAACCTTAACTGGTATAACATATCCTTCCCATCTGTTGAAAAAGCGATCGGCATTGATGCAGCAGGTCGCAAGCTGTTTGATAAGGTTGGTCTGGGGCTGGAGTATAAATATGAATATGTCGATACTTCAAAGCAGATAGCATGGAATGGTTCAGAAATAAATACGAAGGTGTTGCTTGTTTATTCATTTAAACCCAATAAGCCGTTGATCATCGATGCTAATACCGGAGAGCTTTTGTCCAATGACGGTACAGTGTATAAAGAAGCTGTAAGGATAAGCTATACCGATATCAAGGGGCATCATGCCGAGAAAGAGATCATGGTTTTGGCTGAGAATGGTATTTATCTGGAAGGAACCGCATTTAAACCGAAATCATCCATTACCCAAAAAGACTTTCTGACATTGGTCTCCAAGACATTGAGCTACTATGGTCCTATCATAACGCCCAGAAGTACAGATAAAGAGATTGACGAGCTATATGCCTATCTTACGAGAGAGGGCATCATCAAAGCCGGTGAAAAGGCTCCGGAGAGCTCTGTTACCAGAGAAGAAGCGGTTAAATTCCTCATAAGGGCGCTGAAATTTGACAAGGTTGCCGATATCAAAGGAATATATAACCTGACCTTCAAGGATAAAGCCAGCGTCAATCAGGCGCTTACAGGCTATGTAGCAATTGCGGCAGGCCTTGGTATCATCGATGGCAAAAGTGATAGCTTCAGACCAAAGGAGAAGCTTACCCGCGGCGACAGTGCCATTATGATTTATAACTACCTTCAGTCATAACATGTCCGGATTGGAACTGTAACGAGGCGAAAGATGTCCCTCACTCCTATAAGTAGCGGGTACCGACGAAAAATTTTCTTTGAACTCATGCGTTATAAAATGAACTTGCTTAAGGAAATGGTATGTTTCGCTACGCAGGCATTAAATTAATAGAACAAGGGATAGGCAGCGGATTGCACCGTCGGACCTATCCCTTACTTTTATATGGTATTGTAAATTATGTTTTCAATTTCCTATACATGGGGATGGGAAAAGGGATTACCCTTTCCCGGAATCAATTTCTACCAATGCTTTTTTGTAAAATGTAACATTCTCTTTTGCAAGCTTCTCTTCCCAAATCGATTGTAATAGGGCCAAATCCTCGGAATAGTCGGTTTTTGACTCATCTTTATCGTATTCAAGGTATTCCAGGACTTCAATCTTGAAATTCTCCGAACCAAATTCCTTCCATTCTTTTTGAAGCTCCTTGTTTACGTAAGTGCCGGTATCCAACCTAAACCTGGTACCATTGATTGCTCCATTCATGTTTTTTGCTGTCTGGAGACAGCATTTGTTTGATATACTGGACTGTATGATAAGTATCCCCATTAGAGGTCTGGTTTGCTTGTATTGCTGAATCAGTTCCCTTTTTCTGTCTTTATCCATTCTAATACCCCATATCCTTCAATATCTGCGATAAGGTACGCAAACGTTCACCAATAAGCTCATCATCATTGCTGAGGGCCTGACTGAACAGCTGAATATCCTCATCAATCCTTTCATTGTCAGTACATACTGCCACTGTCATAGCGTCACCCTGTAAGCCTACCCTGTCTATTACCGGCTTTTCCGGGTCATATAATTTTTCATACCGGTATGCCTCTCTGAAGTGAAGCATTGCTCTGGACACCAGAATAGCAAGATCGAGTACACGGTGCAGTGGCAGCTCTTCAGATTGCCGGGACCATTTTTCTCCCGTGTATCTCCAGACCTTTGCTGAAATGTCAACCTTTCCCCGGTCATTCCATTGGGCAAGCCCCAGAGAGAGTCCTTTGGCATCGGTGTGATAGGCATATCGTCCATCAATATTTTCGTAATTGTCCGATATAATAACTGGTTTATGCTTCAAAGTTGTTGGTATTTGCATCATGCATTCTCCCTACTAAATTAGTAAATTACTAAGTTAGTATAAATCTTTTTTTATTTCCTGTCAATATATCTTCGAATAGCTTGCGGGCGGCTCAAAATACGAAGTTGGCTTATTTAAGGAGGATTTTTTTTTAGAACAGCGAATATTATTATGTGAGGTGGGAAAAATGCTGATAGATACAAGTGTAACCATCGCTTACAAATGTACATTTTGTGGGAGCTTTGAATTTTTTAATATCTCGCTGTTTACGTTATTATGTAAAAAGGATTACAGTTTATCATGTCGTTGTAAAATGTCGCATGCAACTATAAAGCAAGAAGGTGAAAACAGTTTCTTAATCAATATACCCTGCATTGGTTGTGAAAATGAGCACACTTACCTGCTTAAAAAAAGCAGTATATTATTAGGTGAACCGATTGTTTTCAGCTGCCCTGAGACGGATATGCCAATATGCTTTACAGGAAGAGATGAAGCTGTACGCAGGAAAGTGGACAATCTCGAAGAAGAATTTGACGACTTGATGGATACGTATGGGTATGAAAGCTATTTTAACAATACCCAGGTCATGTTTGACACCTTGAACTGCATTCACGATATCGCTCTGAAGGGTAATTTATACTGTGAATGCGGAAGTGAAGAGATCGATCTGGTATTGCTTTCTGATTGTATTTTGCTCCGATGTGAGAAGTGTGCGTGCAGTGAAAAAATTCCTGCCGCAAAAAATAAAGATTTAAAAGATATTTTATCAAGGGGTCAGATATTGTTAACCGGGGATGTTTTTCATTATAATATGGATCATGGAGATTCTCTGTTCAACAGACGATCCGTGAATAAAATTGGAAAGTGAATTCCTGTAAAAGCATGAAAATCGTATGGGCAGCCTGGCCGGTACAGAGGCAATAAGAAGTATTGCGGCGAATTTATAAACTGATTTTAGGCGTGTAAAAGATTGACAACCGTACTTGCAGATGGTATGATAATTAAGTTAGTAATCGAGAATCATTCTATTGTTTAGATTCCCTATTTAAACTTAGGAAGTTTCATATGTTTTACACAGCAGCTAAAAACCGTTTTTATTCACGTGAATAGGCGGTGCACATCCTGCGGATTATACTCTAGAGTTTTATGGAACATAGATATTCGGTTGGATTTCTGCTTAATACTCAAAGAATAATATTTAAATAAGGTGGTGGATTATGGACGAAGTAAATCTTTCTGCGAAATCAATCGAAGATTTGCAGTATATTGCAAAAATGATGCACATTAGAAATATCGCAAAAAGCAGCAAAGAAGAGCTGATTGAGAAGATCCATAAAGCCGGGCGCAGCAAAAGCGATAAAGTACCGGCCGGGAAAAGTCAGAACATAAATGAAGGCCAAGAGGAAGATGTGGCAGTCAAACCTAAAAGAGGCAGAAAACCAAAAAAAGCAGACAACGAAGATATTCCAGAAAGCAGCAATGAAGCTGCCACAGAAGAGAAGCTTCCGGAATCAGCATCCCCGGAAGCACAAGAAGAGATTGCTCCGAAGACTGCCGGTGGAGCGGCTAAGAAGGGCAGAAAATCCCGGAGTGTAAAAAGTGAGGAGACGGACGCCTCAGAAATCACAAAAAGTGAAAAGAAAACGAAAGAAGCGACAGCAAGTAGTTTATTAAATGAGTCCGACAGCAGCATGAAAACCGCTCAGTCAAATTTGCCGCAGGAGGCCTCAGCAGGAGCGGCCGGTAATGATACCGACCAGCAGAGTAAAAAAGAAGACGCCAAATCTGAGGATGATAACGAGCCTGTTGTGACAAGAAAATCGAAAAGAGGACGGCCCAGCAAAGCAGCTCAAAAAATGAAGGAAGAGGCACAAAATACCGCCGATTCCAAACAGCAGACACCGGATAAGGATATGGAAAAATTGCCTGAAGCAGCAGAGATAAAGGCTGTTCAAGAGCCGGAGAAGGCCGCAGAGGCAGCAGAGGTAAAGGCTGTTCAGGAACCGGAGAAGGCCGCTGAAGCAACAGAGGTAAAAGCTGTTCAGGAGCCTAAGAAGGCTGGAGAAGCGGCAGAGATAAAGGCTGTTCAAGAGCCGGAGAAGGCCGCAGAGGCAGCAGATGAGGATAAAGAAGATCAGGTAGTAACCGGTGCTGAATCGAAGAGTGAAGCTATTGCAGAGACCAAGGCTGAGCTAAAAACAGAGGTCGTACCATCTACCGTTACTCATAGAAGGCATATTTCAAGCACTGAAAGAGGACAAAGCAGCTATAAACCTAAATATACCAAGCCTTACGAAGTTCAAAAGCAAGGGAATGAGCGCCGCAGGCCTGTTGAATACAAGCAGCCTGAAGACAGATACGCAGCAACAGAAGTAGTAAATCAGACCCGAGCCGAAGACGATAGTGCTGTTCGTGCCGAAAATGGCAGGGAAGAAACACCTGTAAGAATAGATGAAAAGCCTTCTTACAAGCCTTATGATTCACAAAAAAGAGAAAACTGGGGAACTCAGCAGGAAAACAGGCAGTATCAGCAAAACGGTACGGAAAAAATTGAAGCGGATGATCCTGTCGAGGGTGTGCTTGAAGTATTGCCGGATGGTTACGGCTTTCTCAGAAGCGATAATTTCCTGTCCGGAAATAAGGACGTCTATGTATCACCTTCTCAGATCAGAAGATTTGGACTGAAGACCGGTGACAAAGTTAAGGGAAAGGGCAGAATACCGAAGGAGGGCGAAAAGTTTCAGGCACTGCTCTACGTTCAGACAGTGAATGGAGATCCGCTGGATGTTGCGACAAAGAGAGTTCCTTTCGAACATCTGACACCCATATTCCCGGAAGAGCGCATCACGCTTGAGACGACTCCCAGAGAGCTGTCTACAAGACTTATTGATTTGATTGCCCCCATCGGAAGAGGGCAGAGAGGAATGATTGTTTCACCGCCTAAGGCTGGTAAAACGATACTTCTGAAAAAAATAGCAAACGCAATAACCACCAATTTCCCTGATATAGAGTTGATTGTCTTACTCATCGATGAGCGGCCTGAGGAAGTTACCGATATGCAGCGTTCGATTAAAGGAGAGATTATTTATTCCACCTTCGACAAGGTTCCGGAGCATCATATCAAGGTTGCGGAAATGGTTCTTGAGAGAGCCCAGAGACTTGTGGAGCATAAAAAAGATGTTGTCATTCTGCTCGATAGTATCACGAGGCTGGCCAGAGCCTATAATCTTACGATACCACCCACAGGCAGAACCCTATCCGGTGGTCTTGACCCGGGCGCACTTCACAGCCCCAAGAGATTTTTTGGCTCAGCACGTAACATCGAGTTTGGAGGAAGCCTCACAATTATTGCGACAGCTTTGATTGAGACCGGCAGCCGTATGGATGATGTTATTTTTGAAGAATTTAAAGGCACAGGCAACATGGAAATCCATTTGGACAGAAAGATGTCTGAAAAACGTGTTTTCCCGGCAATCGATATCAATAAGTCCGGTACCCGTAGAGAGGATCTGCTTCTCAATCAGAAGGAAATGGAGAGCATCTGGGCAATCCGGAAGGCCATGAGCAATCTGGGCACATCGGATGTAACGGAAATGATATTGAGCAAACTGACTCAAACAAGAACCAATGAGGATTTTGTCAATAGCATCAATAAAGCTTTTATTGACAAATAGGACTGTCAAGCGTTTTTGATTTTGTCTTGTAATTTGGACATCATTAGCTGGTAAATACCTTTTAAAAGGTAAGCCCTTTTCATCCTCAAGCCGAGGTAAAAGGGCTTCTTTTTAAGCTGTAAGAGCA
>JAEZLF010000310.1 GCA_023435925.1 Bacillota bacterium | reverse complement strand
TTTTTTTAGTATCTGTTTCCTCCGCCGAAACCGCCTCTGCCGGAACTGAAACCGCCATTGCCGCCTCTTCTCTGAGCTTTCTTGGCTTTTCTGCACTCCGGACATCTTTGGGGCTCATTTTCGAATCCCTTTTCTTTGTAGAAAGCTTGTTCGCCCTCTGAAAAAACGAAATCCATGTTGCAGTCCTTACAGGTTAATGTCTTGTCACCCATTCTAATTTTACCTCCTCAGCTAATTTGGATTTAACTGGTTTAGACTTATTACTCCAACGCTCCAAATCAGACAAGGAGGGTTCGGTCTACAAACAAATTAAATCGTGCTATGTATCACCAATTGATACGCTAAATATTATATCACGGAACAATTGACCTTACAAGCGAATTAATGGAAATATTCGCTTGTAGTGCCAATTTTTAAGGCAAATCAGTGAAAATAATATTTCCCAAGATAAGGAAAGGTGTGAAGCAAGGAAAGGGGACACACCTTAGATGGGAGCACTACTCAAGGGCCCAAGTAGTGTCAACAAGGTAAGGGGACACTCCTTAGCAGGAAGCAACACATAAGGCCCAAGGAGTGTCCCCTAATAAATGGCTCTCTTGACAACGATGTCTGAGGCGATACGGGTCCATACTCCCGGATCTTCCATTCCTAGCCTCCACAGTGCAACGCCGGATATTCCCTGCTGCCATGCCAGCCTTAGTTTTGCAATAATACTTTCACTATTTTCGAACCAGACCTCATGTTGATTTCCCTGATCATCCGTGTAAGCAAACATGGGGGTTAAAGTATCCTGATCGAAAATGATATCCTTGTTGTAACGTTTAGCGAGATTAGCAGCCATTTCATAGGTTACATAGGTGTTTCTGCCGGTAGTCAGGTTAAAATCAAACCCAAATACGGATATTGCGGCAACTACTTTACTTGCCGGCATTTTTGTCAAGGTATAGCCGATCACCTTTGTCATCCAGCCGCTTGATACAACAGGGCCCGGTCCGCTTCCCGGCCAGCCGTGCTCATTGTAAAGCATGACTATGAATTGGTCTACAGCGGCTCCGATTGCAGAGTAATCAAAGGGATCGGAGAATGGATTAAAAGGCGGGTAATCTCTTATACGTGACGGAACAGAGGCTGAAAGGTAGTAACCCCGGGCTTTCATTGCCCGTCCGAGCTCGGTATAGAACTGGGAAAGCCTGCTGCTGTCCTCCAAATAAACATCTTCTATGTCAATATTGACGCCATCAAAACCGAACCGGTCAATCAGAGCAATGATATTATCAATGGCTGTCCTGCGGCTGGACTGCGTGGCAAGCATTCTTGATACAACTGCTTTACTGGCTTCCTGACCGCCGGTTTCATATAGCAGGTTGTGCACAACAGGAAGAATCATCGTATTATTTCTATGAGCAATGGAAACCAGCATTTCCACTTCGTTGTCCGTAAATACTCCAAACTTGACTATGGAGGTCGGGTTATTCTGGTCAAAGCGGTACATGAATAGCGGAAGCGAAGAGATGTACGGTGTATTGCTGACAAAGGAGCGGAAGGAGCCGGGTAATGCCGGACCTTCCTGGAGCGTATAAAAACCGACGATCTCCAGAATGGGCTTGGAACCGTCATATACTCTCAGATTAATCAAATTACGCGAAATCCAGCCTATATTACCGTTGTGCAGGGATACCTGAATCCAACCCCGGTCTGTATTAACCACAGGTAACCGGGCAGTGGATACGACAGTCTGTAAAATATTATAGTTGGTACCTGGGCCACTGCGTATATTAGCTCTGCCGGCAGTGACCACAGCCTCGGTATATTGCGGAATGACCAGCTGCTGCCCAATGGCTAGATTGGTGCTCTGTAACCTGTTGAGAATCATAATGCTCTCAACAGTAGTGTTGTATGTTCTGGCTATTTTATACAGAGAATCCCCGGATTGTACAGTATAAGTGATTACCTTTGATACCTGTATAGGTATGAACAGCCTCTGACCGGGTATAATGACATTGTCCGTAAGCTGGTTTGCAGTCAGAAGCTGTTGCATGGAGATTCCGAATCTTTGGGAAATAGAATAAACAGAGTCGCCTGCCTGAACCGTATACCACATTAAAATCACCTTAATTTGAAATGATATAATATTGTATTCAAACAGTCTGTGAAAGGTTCTATTTCAGTATTTTAAGGTTGCCGGAAACCGTGTTTATCTGAAGAGTATGGTCTCCGCTGCCGACAGTGCCTTTCAGATTATTTCCCTTTTTGAGGCCTGATACTGTAATGGGGAAGTCCGAATCAACATTACCGGAAGCCGTAGAATAGTCCAATTTAAAATTGGAATTCCCCGGAAGTGTTATTGCTACATCCCCGGACACAGAATCGGATTCAATATCATTTGCGAAGGTATCATATTTCAATTGAAGCTTACCGCTGATACTTTTTGCATTGATATTGCCCGGTTGTCCGGAAAGCTTGATTTCACCGGATACAGTCCCAAGTTTTGTGTCCAGAGACCTAAAATCATCGGATAAGAATTCGCCGGATACTGTATTGAAGCCAAAGCTCTCAAATTGTCCGTTCATTTTAACCGTCCCTGAGGTAGTATTTAGCGAAGCCTTTTTTGTAACGATTTGTTTCGCATTCAGATTTCCAGAGACATTCGTGTATTCAAAGCGATCAACGGCTAGTTCGTCTATAGTAACTTTGCCGGAGGTAGACTTGATCTCAAGTTTGCCGGCGTACTGCCTTGGAATGTATACATCAATCTTCAGATCGCCTGAGAAACTGACTGCTTTGATGCCGGATTCATATTTGATTTTGATTTGAAGGTGTGATGACGATCTATCAACAACCAGTTCAGGTCTATAGTCCGGATTGGAGGTTTGATAGCTGCCATAATAATGGATTCGGACTTCGTTGGTATCTACAGGGATCAATTCAATAGAGTCACTTACAGTTTCAATGGACATGGAATCCAGTCCCTTCAAGGTTTCGGTTCTTTCGTCATCAATCTGAGTTTTTCCTGCATTCTTATCTTTCTTGACGAAGCTGGAAATACTGTCTTTATGAAAAGAAGAGGAAGCTTGGTTATTATTTTTCTCAAATAAACCATCCACTCCGTTGCGGACAACATATACTGCTCCTGCCGAAATACCGAAAACAACAAATAACACTGCCAGCAATATGGCAACCTTTTGCAATCTTGATTCGCTATACATGATCTTCACTACCCCTTTGCTAATTCCATTTATGTTTAATTTTATTATCACTGCTAACTTATACGTGATACTATTAAAAATGTCTTAAATGGAACTATGAAGTTGTGTAGTGAATTTGCTATTTGAATCAAAATGTGAAATCTGGATTGAGTACCGAAGATACAGGGTAAAATAATGGCTGAATATGTGTAATATGGAGGACAGCATTTTGAAAAAGTATAGCAGTTTTTTACTGATAAACCTGGGATTGATGTTGACGGCTGCAGGAATTCACTTTTTTAAGGTGCCGAACAATTTTGCAACCGGAGGCGTGAGTGGGTTTGCGATAGTTCTCGGCTATTTCTTCCCCGGAATATCAATCGGGCCCATTATGTTTGTAATTAATATCTTTTTGCTTATTGTGGGTTTCATCCTGTTAGGCGGGTCCTTTGGCTCAAAAACAGTCTATTCAAGCCTTGCTTTGTCGGGCATGGTCTGGCTTTTTGACCGGTTGATTCCCATGTATAAGCCATTTACTGAGGATACGCTTCTGGAACTGTTTTTTGCAATTATACTACCGGCTGTCGGATCTGCAATTGTTTTCAATCAAAATGCCTCTACAGGAGGAACAGATATTGTTGCCAAGATACTTAACAAGCTGACCAGCCTTGATATCGGCAAAGCGCTGCTCCTTTCGGATTTTGCAATCACACTGGCAGCGGGTATTGTATACGGTGTCCGAATTGGTATGTATTCTATGCTGGGGTTAATACTGAAGGGCTTTATTATCGATAATGTGATTGAAGGATTCAACATACGAAAACAAATGGTGATTATCAGCGAAAAGCAGGAAGAAATCCGGAGGTATATTATTGATAATATCCACAGAGGTGCTACTATCCATATTGCATACGGCGCTTTTAATAATGAGGAGAAGCATGTAGTGACAACAGTGGTAACAAGGAGGCAGGCGTTATTACTAAGGCAGTATATCCGCTTAATCGATAAAGAAGCCTTTGTTACGATCACCAATACATCTGAAATAATCGGCAAGGGCTTCAGAAGCATATAACCAAGATCTGCGAAGGATATACCCATTTTATCGGTGGTGCTGATTGGAGTATCTTATTGTCATCCTTTAGCTGGAAGGGATTGATCCATCTATTGTAAAGCCATTCCCATACCTTTCAAATTGAAATAAGATTTTTCAATAGGTATACATGTGTTGTCATGATTTTACCGCAGCACTTTTAGAAAACTCTCAGTGTCCGTTACGGGCTGGCTGCAAGTGAAATTTGTACAGACATATGCAGCTGCTTTACCATTTACAGTGGAATAATCCGAGAGGAAGGGGATAAGCGATTGCAGAGCTTCAGGATTCTGGTGAAAGTACACAGAAGCCGTGAAAGGCCGGAAGCCTTGTCTTAATATCTCAAGAAGCTGATCGGCTCCATTATTTGCATCTCCTGCTATAACAACTTCCTGCCCCTTCGCTTCGAGAAGTATTGCTGCATTGAGCATGTGACTGTAGCCCGCTGGATAGCCAAGCAGATTACCGGAAAAAGTCTGCAGAATTTGTCGCGCTTTTTCTTCATTGCCATGGCTGCCTGTGAGTCTGGATAACCGGACAAGATTGTTTGCCGCTGTGGAATTGGCTGAGGGGGTTGCACCGTCGTAGGCTTCCTTCGGTCTGATGATCAGCTGCTCGCTGTCGCTGCCGTAAAGATAGAAGCCCCCATTGTCCTGGTCCCAGAAAAGGTCAAGGAGCTCTTGATTCAGTTTTATTGCACTTTGCAGATAGTCCGGTTGGTATGTCGTTTCATATAGCTCCAGAAGACCCCAAATCATGAAGGTATAATCATCGGCGTAACCTTTGACAGGGGAAGCACTGTCGCGGTATACGGCAAGCAGGCGGCCATCTTTGTCAATCAGATTGGAAAGAATAAATTTGGCTGCTTTTTCTGCTGCCAAGGTGTATTGGTCTTTTCCAAGAACTCTACCGCCTATTGCCAAAGCTGCAATCATCAATCCGTTCCAGGAGGTCAGCACCTTGTCATCCTTGAATGGGTGCGGCCTCTTCTCGCGGTTCTCAAAGAGCTTTTGCCGGCAGGCTTCTACAAATTCAAGGTCACTGCCTGGTATATTGCCCTTTATAGTATTGAGAATGCTGCGTCCTTCAAAATTACCCTTTGATGTAATGTTAAAAAGCAGCATAAAACGCTGAGCATCGGTTACGCCAAGAACCTGTGTGATCTCATCGGGTGTCCATGTATAAAAAAACCCCTCTTCGTTCTTTCCGTCCTCAGCTTCTGAATCTGCATCCTCGGCAGAATAGAAAGCACCCTCCGGTGACGTCATATCTCGGAGGATATAGGTAAATATTTCTTCTGCGGTCTTTGCATATTGACCGTTTCCGGTTGCCTGGTACGTTTCCAGATAAGCTATGGCGAGCAAGGCATTGTCATAGAGCATCTTCTCGAAATGCGGCACCAGCCAGATTCGGTCAGTGGAGTATCGGCAAAAACCATATCCGATATGGTCGAATATCCCGCCGCGCCTCATGGAATCAAGGGTTTTCTCCGTCATTTTGAGTGCTGAATCGTCACCTGTAAGCTTCCAGTAACGTAAAAGAAAAAATAATGTGTGGGGAGTGGGGAATTTGGGGGCATTTCCAAAGCCACCGTGCATACTGTCAAAAGCGGATTTATACTGACTGAAGGCTTTCTGAACGAGCTCGGAATAATCTATGTCGCCTTCCTCTTTCACAGGTGCCGATATAGCGTTGACAATGTGATTGCCGGTTTCCAAAACAGCTTCCTTGTTTTCCCTCCAGGAGAGTGACGCTCTTTCAAGAATGGTCATAATACCCGGTAGTCCCATCCGATCATGCTTTGGAAAGTATGTGCCTGCGAAAAAAGGTTTTTTGTCCGGAGTCATAATGATGGTCATTGGCCATCCGCCATGGCCGGTGAGAGCCTGGCATACCGACATATAGATGCTGTCAATGTCCGGACGTTCTTCCCGGTCCACCTTTATTGCTACAAAGTTTTTATTCAGTAGCTGAGCAACTTCAGCATCCTCAAAGCTTTCCTGCTCCATGACGTGACACCAATGGCATGTAAATATAATACGCCGCAACTATGAATAGCCTATGGACAAGAATACAGGCTTGCTTTCTCTTGCAGCTTTCTGAAAAGCCTCATCACTCCAAGGATACCAATCTACTGGATTGTAAGCATGTTGTAATAGGTAAGGTGATTTTTCGTTAATTAAACGGTTTGCATTTTTGTATTTATTATCAATAAATTCTTTCATAGTAGCGTCCTTTCATGATAAGCTATTATTAATTTACCCCAATTAATTATCTTTTATATTTAAATTTGAAAACTCAACTGTGAAGCAGTTATATATAGATTTGTATGCTCATCTTTTATTATTAAACAAAAATGTATTCTACAAAAGTACTTTTTATTTTTTTTCACCCACTATTGACAATAATTTACTATTATATTACAATATCTTACATAAGTTACAAAAATAAAATAAAATGTGAGGTATAATATGAAAGCTACAGGAATTGTTAGAAAAGTTGATGAACTGGGAAGAGTTGTTCTCCCGATCGAACTCAGAAGGACTTTGGATATTTCGGAGAAGGACTCTCTTGAGATTTATGTTGACCAATCAACTATTATTTTAAAGAAATACGAGCCGGCTTGTATATTTTGCGGAGATGCAAAGGATATTTCCGTATACAAAGGTAAAAACATTTGCCCAAATTGTATGCAAGAACTGAAGAAATAATATCTTTACAAAATGAAGGTAGATTTTGCTAATATGCATTTCAGGGGGTATATAATGGATAATATTAAGCTCTATGAGGTTAAAAGGACAGAGGTAAAACACAACATATCTTTTATCAAAAAAACAGGGCAATATTTCCATATAGCATATCATTATGATAATGATGGAAATCATGTTGATATATATAATAATTTAAATCAAGGTATGTTTTGTATAATATACAAGGGTGCACATATTGACAGTATAGTATCAAATAGAGAATTGCAAATTGAATATCCGGAAGATATTGATCTTACATATGTAAGAATCAAAGATGAGTAAATTAATAATGAATAGCCGGTGAAGGCTATTTTTTTTTTTTTTTGCATTTTTCTTGCTATCTTTACTTAGTAATAAAAAATGATTTCGTAAGTGAAAAACTATAAAATAATAACTTTAAAAAAGGCTCAATATAGTTGAAATCTATTAAGTGCTCTATTAAATTAACGATAGTAGAGACGTTGATTTATTTTGTAGCTATTAAATACGCAAGTTCAATACCAACATATAAACAGGAACATACGAATAGTAATACCATTCAAAACACCTCCGATTATATTGTATCTCTGAAATCTGTAATTTATGTATAAACTACATCTGTCGGATTCAGTATTTAAATAAAACAATTATAAAATATTATATTACAAGAAATGATAAATACAACTATATTTCCTCAAAATAATGGAAATAATTTACAATAAACTTACTTTATGATACAATTTACCTATCAAGTTTGATAGGTGTGATATATGTGGAAGATAGAACCAAGAACTTCCTGCGTTATATTAAAAAAGAGTACTATGCAAATTACATCTATGGTTATCGAGCTATCACTAACGTCAAAGAAGCTCAGATCTTTGCAAGTAAAATAGACAAGAGATTTTTGCGCAAAATCCTAAATGATGAACAGTATATTGTGTTATTTGATGACGGCAAGAATTCTGTATTGCTATTCAGGACTGATGATATGTTTTATGTTAAGTACAATGATAGAGTGATGGCTGCTGTTTGAAGATAAAAAGGTGGTAAGCTAATCCAACAGAATTACCGAAAACATAAAAGATATTTTAATAAAAGACTATATTGAAAGAATACATGATATGCTGGAGAAGGATATCTTGTATACGCTTAATGATCAAATTCATAAAGAAGGGCTTATATCTCCAGAAGTACACTTGAAGGCCAAAAAGAAAATTGATGAGTCTAAATCAAAAAAACACCTTCATCAGGTGTTTTCTTGATTTTCGTCTATGTAGTCAATCCAATCTACAGGCTTACAATTTAGACATTTACATATCTTTTCTATTACTGATACGGGTATTTGCTTAATTGAATTATTGCATATTGCTGAAATAGTTGGTGGCCTTATACCTGTTTTTTCAGCCAATTCCTTTTGTGTCATTTCATTAATGGCAAGAAGCATTTTTAGTTTAAATTTTACTGGCAATTTGTTTCACCTCTCTTTCCTGTCTATTATAATACGATTTGCGTAACGAGTCAATACGAAAATAAAATAAAAATTACGATAATCGTATTGACTAATTACGATTTGCGTAGTATAATCAAACCATAGTCGAAAACAAAATACGGCACAGCCGAAAACGAGAGGGGATCATGATTATGGAAAACGCTATTGAAAAGTATTGGGTAGTAGTAGACAATCATGGATTTATTCAGTCTGGTAGCACTGGAACTTTTAGTATTATGACCGTAGATCAGCATTTTAATAAAACACCGTCATATTGGTCTTATCACTGTGGTATGAGCCAAAACTGCATCTTAGGATTAATTACATCGGAAGAAGCAGCCAACAGAATAAGAGAAAAACTCCAAGCAATTGCTGATTACGTAGGATTTGACCTGACGTTTAAAGTTGACTACATAGATTATAATGATTTGAAAGACCCCAATCATCCATATGCTCTGAAAAAACAGTGGAATGCAAGAGAACATTTGGGCAAGTTTACTGGTCATCCTAAACACATCCATATTGATATACCACGTGGACAGGTTGGAACATGCAGACAGTTCCTTAAGGATATTGGAGCAGTTAATCACTCCAAGTGGGATAGGTGTTTTTGATATGTTCTATTACATATAGATAAGATTTAATTATTATATGCTAATGTGAGGTGCTATAGATATGCTGAACTTTTGTAAGGCTGAAGGCAAAGTCTATCCATTATGGACATGGACAGCAGGGAATAGCAAAATAGCCATATTTGAGTTAATTGTGATGCAGGTATATTACTTTCAGGTATTTGAGGATAGTCAATTATCCTACTCCAGTATCGACAACAATTTGATTTTTACGGAATTTAAGGAAGCAGTTGACTACATCAAAAAGAGAGTCCAGGTACACATGATATTTCTTTTGCTTTTAGCTAATAAATCCACCTGATGATGGCCTGGGTCGGTGGAACAGGCCGAAACCAATGATCCGTCAAATATGACGGGGAGGTCGTGGGAACCACCTGAATAGGGACAATGCAGCCCTTTGATCTTATAGATTGTACTTTGATAATTTAATATTGAGATTTTTCTTAATAGGATACATATGTAAAGTTATGTGATATAATTTATTACTGAAAGTTTATTTACTTCTTATATTGGCAAAGGGAGTGTTAATAACTGTGGAAGAAACTGAATTTTGCAAATGCGAACATTCATCTAGTGTATATACTGAAATGGATATGTGGGGACATTGGGATGTGTGCAACGATTGTAGTAAACCTGTTGAAGGAACATATGAATATTTCAGTGATGAGATAAGTATTGATAATGATTAGACAATGATTGCAAAACTTATAGAGAGTTATCATATATGATTGATATTGATGAATTTAGAGAATTGAAACCAAAGTTTGATTATGTAACATATCAATTAGAACCATTTGTGAATGTTTCTGAGAAGTATAAAAAAATGCTTCCAAACTTTCCTGAGTGCGTCCTTGAACAATGGACGTATAGGCACTTTGATGATTTCTGTAACAAGTATTGGTGGATTCAATATGATCGTTTGGTTTTTAATAAAGTCTTGTTTTCTAGGGAGCAAATCATGAGTATTGGAACGGCATTTCTTGATACCCAAGATTATTGGGGAGATGATTTTATAAACAATCCTGAATTTCGTGTTAAGCAAACTTGGTTAGGGGGTTTTATGAATGAAAATAGAACTTGGCTAAAACCAGTTATTGTTTTTGATGTAAATAATAGTATTATTGATGAAGAAAAAGAATTAAAATATGGTAAATTGATTAGACCATTACATCTACTTGAAGGACATATGAGGCTTGCTTATATGAGAGCATTAATTAGATATTCTATTTCTGGTGTTCCTGATAAACATTATGTATGGTTAGTCAAAAGGCAATAGAGGTATTTTGTATGAATAGAAAGTATCTCTCAGTAGATCGAAAGGATGATACTGATATGGAAAATTTAAGTTGTAAAATTGAAAATCTTAGCTATCATACAATAGAAAATTGCATTACAGAATTTTATAGTATGGGGTATGCAAGCAGTTCTAATTTTCCAATAATGTTTGAAGAAGATACTTATGGTAACTACAGCATTAGTGCAACAAAGCAATATGGCGAATTTTCTATTAGGATTAATAAGAAGACAGATGGTACATACTGGTTATATGTTGTACCAAGAAAACTAAAGGATAAAAAGTAAAAGCATATAAAGAATCATTCAATGAGTGATTATAAGCGTTTCAGTAAAGTTGCTAAGAAGTTAACCAGATACTCGTGAGAGACTTCACCATTATCGTTTGTAAGCATCAAAATTGGCTAATCTATGCATTCCCATATAAGGATACATTCCTTCTGCTCTTCTACGTCATTAAACCAGTGAGAGAATAGGTTACTCAGCGTATCAAATAAATTGAAAGAAAAATATGATGGATATGATGAGTTTGTTGATAAAATTAACAAAAAACAGGTTGACAAAAACAATCAGACCTGCTATAATCAAGTTCGAGACTGTACTTTTTGAAAACGCAAATAAAACGTGGTTTTTAACCACAAACTAATAATAACATGAGGGAGGGTAGTTGTCAACAAATAATTTAACATTATTTTATAGTCTCAGAAAAATAGCGCAAACGTAGTCATACCAAGGCACTGAATGTAGAAATTAATTAATTACAAGAGAGATATTATTTTATACTGTACGGTTACAAAAAAATAAAATCCCGCCTGTAAGTTTTGCAATTCCAATGCATTCAAAAAAACAAAATATTTGATATTTAACATGAGGTTTGTTTCCGCATGTCCAGATATCGAAAATCCAACTACTACAGATGTGTGAAATTATGTCTGTAGGAGCTGGCCTGATTTATTGCACCTTGAAAAGTGAATACATAACGAGAACAGAATATTTTGTCTGTACCAAATAGGGACACATAAATAATTTTACTGTACCAATTGGTTACACATCGAAGCATTTATCTGTAACCAAAAGAAACACACAAAATGGTTTATCTGTACCAAATGGTTACAGACGATGTAGTTTATCTGTACCAGATTGGTACAAATGAACATGATTATATGTCCCAAAGTGGGTACGCCAAGTGACCGTAATAATCTCTACTAATAAATAATCACTACTAAGAGATAACCACTATTAATCAAACAATCAGTAATAAAAATAATCATTAAGAAAAACAAACAATAATAAACTTATTCTATTTTTCTTGCGAAAAATGCAACTATTTATAAATATAAATTTTTAAATACGAAAGGGTGAAGGTGTATATACAAATATGAAGAATAATATTAGTTTTAGCAATATCTGTGTTAGGCCAAATAGTAAAAAGAACTGGCAATCAATTTTATCATTTGGTGAACTATATTCTTTCTGCATAATTTATTACATATGTTTAAAGCGTATGTTAACAATTCATGGAGATTGTGTTGTTTCGATAAATTCTATTTTAAGTTATATCAATAAGTTCTATATAGATATATCTGGTAACATCAAAAGACAGAGACAATATTTTAAATCGTTTCTATCTAAAATTATCTATACAGGAATATTTACAATAGGTCAAAATATTGATTTGGATAACATAAGATCAGATGAATTAATTTCCTTAAACTATAACAATGAATCAGAAACAGAATATGGATATTCGAAAATTGATGAAGATGAAATTATTTCGATTCTATCTTATAAAGAAACACCAATCAACAATATCAAGTTATTTAATATTTACTGTGATATTGTAAGTAGAATTTTCCAACCAAGTGAAGATGATGGAAGATTATCTTCAGAACAATATAAATTCTGCTATCCAACATTTGATACTTTCATAAATGATGGTGTTATTTATAAGAAAGATACTATTAAGGAATATTTAGATATTCTTGTTAAGTTGAACCTTATCAGATATGACAGTGTCGGAGATATGTACCAGAATGATAAGTGTATTACAGGTGCATATCATTATATCTTGGTTAAAGATTATCCAAATATGACAGAAGAACAATATCATGAATTATTTAAGTGTATTCTTTCTGGTTACAAAAAAGTGAAGAAGGATGAAGGTTGGAATATTGCAGGAAAGAAGAAACAAAAGAAAGATAAACCAGAATCTAAATCGCTACAAGGCAATAAAAAGAAAAAAGTTATATGTTCAGGTTGTGGTAATGAAGTTGATAAGGTAACACAGGGGTTATGTAATCGTTGCTGCATAGAGATAAGTTCTGTATGCCAAACATGCGGAAAACCAGTTGAAGCATTTGTTGAATATTGTTCTGAGGAGTGCGAAAATAAACAATCTGGAAGTAACAGAAGCTTTTCTGATGAACTAAATGATTTCTATAATTCAAAAAATCCAGAAGTAGATTTGATGAAGGAATATATAGGTAGTTATTATTCCGAAAAGGATGAAGACCTTATTCAAAGAATCATTGATGGAAAAATGACTGTTGAATGGTACTTGAAGCAGTTTACCAGTTGTACACATGCTTCTTATGATGGTTTTTTGGAATTTAAAAGATCAGGTAATAAAACTGGGGATCCAAATAAAAAGAAAGATAAAATACCTGAAAGTATTGTTCTTACTAATCAAATCAATAAACTATGTTCCTGCTGCAAACAAGAAAATGCTCTGCCTGGTCAAGAGTATTGTGAGCTATGCCAAGACATGATTGATGAAAATGAGAAATATGAAGAATGTATATCATTTTAGAATTAACTAAACAAACAAAATGTATGAATAGGAGGAAATTGTAAGTTATGATGAATAGACAATTTAAGATGTACAGTGTGGATACTAGAGTATTCTTCACAAAAAAAGAAAATAAAATTAATAAAGCAATCAGTAATCTTAATACAATTAAGTATGCTATTATGAATTTCACATTATATCAAATTGTCAATAAAGATACTGAAAAACTAAAGTATAAAAATTGGCAGGAAGTAAGAGATTTAAAGTATCATAAAAAGAAGTCGTTCAATCAATTTGTAAAGAAGCATAAATATTTGAGACAATCAACAGATTATAAAAATGCATTGAAAGAGAATGTCTTTTACAATGAGATTAATAATAAAATTACAAAGGCTGAAAAATATTTAGCGGAATTATTAAATAGAAACAAAAATAATAATAGGAAGATCACCAAAGAATTATCTGAATATCATACTATATCAGTGTTTGAAGGTTCTCTTAGTAGAATATTAGACTTGGGAGAAAACAAAATAACCGATGATATTATTGTGATTAGGATAGTATCAGAGCATGAAAATAATATTATGAAGTCTATTATTGATAATGGCTTCAGATGGAGAGAAGAGAAATATATTACTTTGACTGCTAGTGCTGGTCAAATTCGCAAACACAAGATACTTTTTATCAAAGAGTCTCTTTGGAATCAGCATAAAGACAAAGTACAGTGCGGATTAGATATACAAGATATGAATGAATCTGAATATCAAGGCTGCAATATTAATAAAATGCTTAGTTATTTGGCATTACAATTATCTGCTACTGATGTATGGGATGGTTTTTGCATTGATAGATGTATTGTATGTGATGATTTCGAAACTATAGTTACTGGTAAAGTAGATTACATCAGTAGGAATTTGGAAGTTACTCCTGATGTAGATAAGGATATAACCATAAATCATATTGATGGTGCTGGAATGATAAGTCCAGAATTATCCGACAAAAACTTTATGATTAGACTTCCTTGGATGAAAGGTCTGCTTGCAGTATGGGACATTAAAAGATGGTGCCAAAGTGAAAATAATGGCAATTATAAAGTTACAGATATATATAACATTGAGCACGATATTTTTGAGGAAAATATTCAGATAATCTTCAGTAAAAGTCAGTTTAAGATGTGGAAGTATTATAAGACATTAGCGGAAAAATATAATGCCGAAAATGGGACTACACTTTCTGGTTGGGATATGTATAAACAATTGTTCAAGGAACATGGATGTGAAGCAAGTAAATGTAACATTGAGGAAGATATTAAGACCAATAGGAATAAGGATAAATATTACTATAAAAAAGCAACTTACAATTATCAGATGCTCCAGACATTGACAGATATTACAGATGAAGAATTGAAGGTACTGACTCAGCCAACAGTAGAGCTAATAATAAATGCACATACTAAGATTGACGCTATGCTTAAAGTACTTGGCTATGATGAACAATCTAATCTGGCTATCTGTGTTAATAAGTATCCATCAATTATACGTGATATTTGGGTAAAAAATAGGATAGAAGATAAACTAACCAGTATTAAAAAATCAGCTAAAGCAGGAAAGATAAAAATTGATGCTGCATATGCCTTTGTTATACCTGATCTGTATAGTTACTGTGAATACATATTTAAAGGTGATAAGAATCCAAAAGGTTTATTGAAAGAAAAAGAAGTACATTGCAGAATGTTTCCGCAAAAAGAAATATTGCTGAATAGGTCACCCAGTCTATATAAAGAACATTGGATAACAAACAATAGAAAGCGAAATGAGCATAAAGATTGGTTCCTCACTAATGCTATATATGTAAACATTCATGATTTGGCTAGTAAAGTACTTATGTATGACTGTGACGGGGATCAATTGCTTATTGTAAACCAAAATGACTTGATAAAAATAGCAAAAAGAAATATGGAAGGAATTAATCCGTTGTATTATGAAATGGGTGTTGCAGGTTGTCAGATAGTTAATAATGAGCATATATATGACAGTTTGACTTACGCTTATAAGGTAGGCAATGTAGGAAAGTATTCCAATAAAATGACACAAATCTGGAATATGTATCCTGGGGCAAATGATGATGAAAAGAAAGTATTGCTAAAGAAAGCAAAAATATTGACTGCACTAAATAACTTTTCGATAGATAGTGCCAAGTCATTAGATTTTGTCACAATCAATAAGAGAATGAGACAATTTCTAAAAAGTGATAGGGAAATGCCTTACTTCTTTAAGTTTGCAAAGGATTATGATAGTAGCAAATGCTTAGATATTGGTGTAGGAGAAGGTACGGTTGATAGGATTGCACAAATAATTGAAGATATTCCCCATACTAATTTTAATTTTGAAAATATTCCTCGATTTAACTACCGTAAGATGATGAACGATTCCAGAATTGAAATAGATAATAGAGTCATTGAAATTTATCAAAAGTATGTGGGATTACAGCAGCAAGCGTATATATACAATAATGCTAATAATTTTGAGGAATTGGATGAAAGAGAAGTTGCAAGACTTACTAACCAGAGCCTATTAATAGATTTTGTCAAAGATATAATAAGTCTGGATATTAATATACATTTTGCTGTAGACAATATTATAAAATATGTATTTACGGAGAAATCGGAATCAGGAAAAAGCTTTCTGTTTGATATACTTGGTGGATATGTGTATGATAATCTTTGTGATAATATTAAATCAGATCTCACAGGTGTTGTCAGAAGAATTGATAAACTCAGTGTTTGTACCTGTTGCAATGAAAAATTCGAGAAGAAAAGCAATCGACAAAAGATGTGCCCTAACTGTGCCGAAGAAAAGATTAAAGAAAGAGATAGAAAAAGAAAAGCATCATAACATATTCCACATTTAGAAAATGTAAATTTGTCCAATATTATCAAGGTTATACAGAGATTATGGTAACATATAAATAATTGAATTGTGCTCCAAAGCCTTAATATAAGCGTGCTATAGCGTTTGTGTAAAGTTGAGTATAAGGAATATAAGTAGGAGAAATGCAGAGGCATTTTGTTTGGACTACGATATAGATGGGTGTTGTTAACTGCAACACCTTTCTTATATGCGTTTTTTGGAAAATGTCTAAAATATCTCAAATATATACTACCATTGCAATAGTATATTGTCAACAAAAAAAATATGAAATGGAGGACAAATAAAATAGTGAATGAAAATGAATCTATAATCAAATTGAAGTCTGCTAATAAATGTGCATGGCTTTTAACAAAAGGGTACCAACCATTGTATGCTGCGGTAGATGAAGATGGAATGGCGTACTTGGTGTTTGAAATGGATGATTCGGTGCAGCAGTGTCTTAACAGTTTTTACATGCCGGATAATAGTATTGATCTTGCAATCTACAATTTTCTGAGAAATTATAAAATTACAAGACAGCTCATGAGTGAAGCATTGGCATAGTTTATTTACAAATATCAAAGATAGTTGAATTCAAATTTGAAATAACAGTGAGATTTAAGCACATTGGTATAACAGCAGCAGTAATGGAGGAATTTAAAAATGAAGAAGTACATAGGAATTTATATGATCACAAACACAAATCAGGCTTACATTGGGGCAAGTATAGATATAAAACGTAGGTGGTCAAATCATCTTGCAAGGATCAAAAAGGGAATACATCCTTATTTTAAGGATTTTGATAATACAAAATATGAGATTCTAGAGGAGTGTACTGTTGAAGAATTGCAGGAAAGAGAAGAGTTTTGGATTGGTTATATGTCAAGTTTGTTTACCGTCCTCAATAAAATAAAGCCAGGTCGAACACCCTTTAACAGCCAAGAAGCGAAATTAATAAAATCTCAATGCCAGCAAGGTAGTAATAACGGTAATTGTAGATTGTCGGAGCAAGACGTATATGCAATAAGGCAGCTCTATAGAGAAGGGGATTATACTCAGGTGGAACTAGCTGAAAGATTTAAGGTTAGCACAGTACATATCAGCAGAATAGTCAATGGTAAAAGATGGGGAAGTTTAGAGGAGGATAATGAAGATGCAGGTTAATATTGAAGCAATATTGAATGCGATTTTGGTTGAAAATAATGGAGTATTAATTGGTCATGAGTATTATATTAACACAAAAGAGCATTATCTATTTAGTAAACCAGTTAGCGGTAAGTTTAAGAATTATTTTATAGATATTTTATTTCTGCCGGAATGTACAGGCATTGAAATTACTGAAGATAGGATTATGCTTTATGACGGTTTAGATGGTGATAATATTGCTTTATTAATAGATGATAGAGGTTATAGGTTCCCAGACTCATTGAGTATAAGGAAGATAAATAATGATATAAAGGTTATGCTTATTAATCAGGGCTGCTATGACGATTATTTAGCTAATAAGGGTAAGAGCATGAAGGAAGTTTTAGAAGAGTTGAAGGAACTTACAAAAGGATTTAGGGGAATAAATGAAGATAAAAAAGTATAGAGAATTGAAATTAGAGAACATTGCCACAAACTATGCTTTTATTAATTTGGGATATAAAAGATTGATGGAAGATGCCCCGTATAGGGGCTACCTGATAAAAGGGAAAACTTTGTAAAATTGCTTTTCATTCGCCGATCAATAGCGAATACATATAAATCAAATTGGTAAAGGGTATCTGCAATTTAGTAGTACCCTTCTACTGTACTACTGACCTAGTAACCTCTAACTCAACCACCAAAACATTTCATTTATATCTATAATATGGTATAATATGTGAAGAATTTTGTGTGGAGGATTGTTATGAGAAAATTATATTTAACTGGACAAGTTGATGGAGAATTCAATGGTTGGGAAGGCGAAACGATAGTAAAATTAACAAATAGGCAGACATGGCAACAGTCTCAATATTATTATTATTATTTCTATTTTTATATGCCTCAAGCTAGGATTTATACTAATAACGGATTTTATGAAATGGAGATAGTTGGTACAAATGTTTTTATTCCTGTAACTAGGGTGTATTAAAAGCATCATGCTTACTTACCTTGGGAAAATTTATCTTTCATTGAAACTAAAAAACAAGTAGATCCGAGAAGAGATTAACTATTTGACCTCCCTAATCGGAGGCCTTTTTCATTGTGTGAAAATTTACACAATAAATAATTTAATTTAGCAGGATTTTTTAATTCTATGTAGAAATAATCTACAGAAAAATAGGGCAGCCTTTGCGAGAGACCTGCCCATATGAAATAAAACAGTTAGATAAAGGCTTAGATATGTATCAAGAGCCTTTATTCTTTTTCCGCCGGTTGCTTAATGAACTTGCTGCAAGTTTTTTTAGAAGTGTTGGTGAATTGGGATTACTTAGCGCTTTCGCTGCTTTAGTAGCAGTACTTTTTGTAGTTCTAACACTATTTTTCTTTGCTGGCATTATCTCACCCCCTTTTACAAAATATTGTATGAACATTTGTTCTTGCACAGCATATTGTACCACTTTTGATATACAAGTCAATACGAAAAATGGAAATAAATATAGTAATTTAGTCCTATTGCAATTACTCAATATAGAAATATTTTTTCTAATGATTTGCTAAAACATGAAGAAAATTACCAGAATTTGCAGTATAATAATATGAGGTGATTTTCATTATGTCAAAAAATAACAAATTATATCCATTTGAGCAGTATAGTAAACTTTTTAAAGAATTTGTTAATGACAAAGATTTGCGAAAACAGAATGAAGATTTATACAAAATGATTTATAATCATTATAAACCAAAGATGACAGATGTAAATTTTGATATAAATGTTGAGAGAATAACGTTAAACAAATTATCAGGAAAACACAGAGGATTTCTTACAAACTTTGATATCAATATTGCAGTAATTGTCGTTACTATTTTTTTATCAACAACTATGCAATTTATCAGTTCAATAATGCAATTGCAAGGTGGAGATGCTATTACATATTTAATGTCTTTGGGTTTAATTATTTACCTTATTATTGATTTCAAAAGATCAAAGTCATCTTATAAAGAACTCATCTATAATTTATGTTTACTGACTTTAGATGATTTGGAAAAGGAGATGATTAGTACACCAAAAAAAGTTATCTTGAAAATACCCATGCGTACTACTTGACAAAGAAAGCCACTTATTAAACCACCTGAACCACAAAAAGGATCTATTTTATGCACAGAATATTAAATTTGTCAAGAAATATATTGAATGTTAATCTCTAAATGTGATAAACTAAAAGAACTAGGGATAACTACTGCGAATAGTTATCCCATGAATAGTGATTTTCTATGGAGGGGATATCTAGATGGTTCTGGGTGTCCTTTTCTCTTTGACTATTCTGCCAAATTCCCTAACGATAATTAATATAGTCCAGCCGATGTTGATGATATAGAATGTGTTCAAAAGCAGTGGATTAACTGCGGTATTCATATTGGTGACCTCCCTTCACATAATATTTAACATTTGTTGTTATCTATATAAAATACATTTTGTATTTATTTTTAATTGTTTGTCCTACTAAACATATTATATACACTTTACCTAAAAGATAACTGCATTTAAAATATTTTTGAAAGACCAAACGCTCTATTAATAAAAGCATAACAGATAATTATTTGGAAATCAATTGAAAAAAGACCTAGTTATCCACAAGTAAGCGAATTGCGCTCATGAACGGCTTGTAATGCAGTGTTTACAGTAGTTATAGGGGTTTATCTGAACATTCCTAATGTTAAAATACTAAGTGCAGTGCTGTGAAACAAATGTTTTCTAAGTATTATCTTAAAAGGTTTTAGTTCTAAAGGGAAAAGCAGGATTTTTCCTTTTCGTGGCGAATTATGGTAAGTGAAGGGAGCGTGGAATAATGAATAAAATGGGGGATTATGAATTTGAGCATGATAATGATGAGAGCGAATCTTATATTAATGAAAGAAAAATAGATTTTCTAAACAAGAAAATTAGTAGGCAAAATAAAGTAATAAAAGAATTTTACTACTATATTTCTCGTTTGTATACTTATTTAGAAGTAGATTTGAAATACATTCCCACAACAATCTATGTTTCAGACTTTAACATTAGCTCAATTAGCAAGAGAATGTTAATAACATATTTACAAGAAACAGTAAAAGATTTTTCGATTTTGTTAATTGAATTACCCGAAGAAAATGGATCATGGCGACAAAAATTAATTTTCAAAACACGTGAATTAATGAACAAAAAGGAAGCACAAGATACTTTTGAAAAAATAAATGATGGTTTGGTGGCAACATACATAAGTAAACCACAAGCCGATGTAAATAACCTACAAGCTGATGGTGTAGCAAAGTTAGTTCAATCTTTACAAAATGTAGATGATGCATTTATATGTATTGGAAGTTTAATGCTAGTGAAAATAAATGATAATGGTAAAATTAAGATATTTTCTAAAACATTAAATTCTTCCGCGTTAAAAGTATACACTGAAAATCAGGATAATTTTACACCAAGACAAATATTTAATTGGTTACAAAGTGCTGATAATCATGATAATAGTATAGCCAAATCAAATAATTTAGAAGATGGTAAGTCAATAGATGAACAGAATAAGGAATAAATATGAAATGGATTAGTTATGGAATGGAGTTGGTTAAATATCTATCGAGCCGGAAGGCTCTTTTTTATTAAATAAATCTATCTAGGAATAAGCCGAATAATAAAAAGACACCTATTGAAAACATAACTAATCCAAATCCTGCACTTTTTAGTTTGTAATACCTTTGTCCACTGATATAATAACCAGCTATTAATAGAATACCAATAACTAAAAGCATAATGAGAAATGTCTTTCCTGCTGTCGGCATATATACACCTCCTATTGGTTTGGTTAATTGTATGATTTGTAATTTCGTTTTATTAAAATTCGTAATAAATGTTTTTTTTTGTGAGGTAGTACAATGAAAGAATTTGCAAAGAAGTTTTATAAGTCAAAGGCATGGCATGAATTGCGTGATGCTTTTTTTACTGCAAAGTTTGGGTTGTGTGAAAGATGTTCAAGTCCAGGGAAGATAGTCCATCATAAAATTGAATTGACTCCTAAGAATATCTTTGATGAAAACATTTCTTTAAATTGGAGTCTCCTAGAATTACTATGTCAAGACTGCCATAACCATGTTCATGGTGGAGAAAAAGTAAGTCTTCAAATATTTCTTAATCCCCCTGGGGTATAGTTTAAAACTAACAATAATTGGGAACCGAGTGTGGGGTTTCCATTTTACACGAGGCCTCATATGTGACGGTGTAGTTCCCAATACGAAGAAAAAAGGTGATAAAGATGGAAGATGATTTAAAAAAAATAAAAAATAAAGAAAAGAGAATTAAAAATGAGATAAAAAGATTAAACGAATTATTTAACAACATGCCAAAGTCAACAATGGATAAAGTCCAGTCCTTAATACAAAATGCAGCATTTATGACGGTTACCCTTGATGAGCTGCAAAAAACTATAAATCAAAAAGGTGTAGTTGAAGAATACCAGAACGGTGCAAATCAGAAGGGATTCAAGAAAACCGTTGAGGTTGAAATCTATAATGTCATGGTCAAAAATCAAATCTCTATATTCAAACAGCTATCAGAGTTAATGCCAATGGATGCTTCTAAACCACAACAACAGGAAGACGAATTATTAAAGCTCCTTAAACGGAAGAAAGTGATGTAATGCCTATTATTAATAACATACCTAAATACATAAGTGATTGGCATGATTATGTAGAACGTGAGCCACAAAAACATTGTAATGACATTAAGCTTTTGAAAGAAATGATAGAATCATTGATGAAAGATGATTCTATTTTTTATGATAATACAGACGTTGAGACCTTTATTGATTTCTGCAAAATGAACAAGCATAAAGAAGGTAGATGGGCTGGAGAATCATTTGAATTAACGATTGAACAGAAATATATAGCAGCTTGCATTTTCGGTTTTAAAACTTTCGATGTAGAATTAACACTTAATGTTAGATATTTCAGAGAACTAGTACTCTTTTGTTGCCGGAAGTGGGGTAAGTCATTTTTCCTAGGCGCTGTTGCAGCCTATATGCTAATTTTAGACGGTGAAGCAGGGGCACAAGTTTGGTGTTTAGCAACGCAAAAAACCCAAGCAGGATTAGTCTATGAAAATACTAAGAATTTTTTAATAAACAACGAGACATTAAGAAAATATGTAAAAACAAAACGAGATAAGGACAATGCAGAAATGTTATTGTTTCCAGCTACTAATAGTTATATGAAAGCTGGAAGCAAGAATAGCAAGGGGCAGGAAGGGTTGAATCCATCTTGCTATATAGTCGATGAAGCGGCTTTAATTACAGATCGCAATACTTATGACGTATTTAGTAGTGCGTGTGGAGCTAGGACACAACCGTTAGGAGTTGTTATATCTACTTTTGGAAATGTTCGTGAAGGTATATTTGATTCAATACTGGAACGGTGTATTAAGCGATTAAATAATAAATCGAATGAACGACTGTTTCCAATGATTTTCCGTTTAGATATCGATGATGATTACATGGATGAATCTAAATGGGTTAAAGCAAATCCTGGGATAAATGAAGCAAGGCCAACTTACAGTTATATAAGAGGTGAATTACAAAAAGCCATTGAAGACCCTGCACAGTTACCTTCATTTCTTAACAGACACATGAATATTGCTACTAATTCCAGTGTTATTTATTTCAACCTCAAGCAAGTTGATGCTTGTGCTATTGAAATGGATGATAAAATATTAGTCAATAAATATGCAGCAGGAGCAGCAGACTTGGCAGAAACTACTGATTTAGTTTGTGCGAGTGCTTTACTACCGATATATAAAAAACTATATTTATTTCAAAAATATTTTATAGCATCTCAGAGAATTGAACTAAATAGTAAATCTGATAAGATGGCATATCAAAGTTTCCAGTATACGAATGCTTCAGATCCTTTAAACAGAGAACTTTTACAAATATGTGATGGTAGCTTGGTATCTAGAAAGCATATTGTTCAGTGGTTTGTGGATTTACGAGACAAATATGATGTAACTTTCTGGAAGATAGGTGCGGACAGATGGCATTTTAGCGATTTTGCTGATGATATGGCTTTAGTCGGATTCCCGAGAGAAAACAGTGAAGGTAGAGGAATTCTATTTGAAGTTGCGTGGGGAGCAAAAACCTTATCGCAGCCAATGAAAGAAACTAAAGTTCTATTTGATGATAAAATATTGCAGTTTAGTAGACATAATGGGTTGTTTCGCTGGTGTACAACTAACACAGCAGCTTCAATTGATCCTAATAAAAATATTAGACCCGATAAAGCACATTCTAAGGGACGTATTGACGGCTATTCTTCATATCTCATGGCTTACATAGCCTTCAAAAAATGTGAAGATTTATTCTTGGAATATCAAGATTTCAAAATCAATTAAAGAAAGGCAGGTGAGTAGATGGGAACTTTTAATAATATTAAAAAATTCTTATATGGGTTTGGACAAAGTAAAGAAAATGCTATAACCATTAATAAAATAGTAGACTTGCTTAACCAAGGAACATCATTGTTAAATATATCTAAAGACCTATATAATATTCCAGAAATTAGAACAGCAATAAATTTTGTAGCCGAAAAACTTGCAAGTATTCAATTGCAACATGTCAGAATTGATCTTGATGGTAATCTAGATGTAATAAATGATAAGGTTAACTATGTCCTGAATGTCAGAAGCAATCAATATCAATGTCCTCAAGTGTTTTGGACATATGTGTATACAAGGTTATTGATAGCCAATAATGTTTTTATCGCTCCTGAATGGGATGAATCAGGACAATTACAAGCTTTATATCCTTTGCCATTTACCAGTTTTGAATTCACAAGAGATGAAAACGGTAAACTTATAATCTTCTTTAATTCAACTGAGTATTCATTCTATTACGAAGATATAATTCATTTACAGCGTTTTCCAGTAATAAAAGGTGGAAGTAAAACACAAGCAACTGGTAATTATATTGAAATAGTCAATACTTTACAATCACAGGCTGTCAAAGATAGTGTTAATGCAAACCGCATAATGGCTTTAATAAAGACAGTAATACCATTAAAGGGTACAGATGCTCAAAAGAAGCTGAATGAATTTAAAGAGCTATACTTAACATCAGAGAATACGACTGGCTTTGGATTTATAGATAACAATTATGATGTTCAGGAGCTTAAACTTAATACCAATACTCTCAATACCGAATTGTTAAATTCAATTATAAAGCTAATTTATAATTATTTTGGTGTAAGTGATAAGTTATTAAACCACAGTGCTAGCGAACTTGAATACGAGCAATTTGTTGATAACACGATAAAGCCTGTAATTTGGCAAACAGAAGAAGAGACAACCTATAAAATCTTTTCCAAAACTGAAATATATCACTTCAATAGGATTCAAGCCGAAATTATTGATCTTGAAATTAGTACTTTATCAGCTAAAACCATTTTCTATAAAGAAATGATTTTTGGAGGTGTACTGACTAGAAACGAAGTCAGAAAACGTCTTGGAATTAAGAAAGCTAAAGGGCTGGATGAGTTTTTGGAAAGCAAAAACTTTCAGGCACTTAAACCTGGAAATTATGTAGTTGAGGGAGGTGAAGGTGAGAATGGATAAAAAACTGGAAAAGCGAACGTTACTATTTAAAGGTGGGGAATTTCGTGCAGAAACCGTAGATGGAGTAAGACATGTTAAAGGATATCCTGTAGTATTTGGCGTTAAAGGAAATCCTTATAGATACAGTGACTGGTCAGAAGTGGTGGATTCTAATGCTTTAAGTGATGTAGACTTATCTGATTTAATGTTATTACTTGGGCATGATGATAACCAACTTTTAGCGAGGAATGGCATTAACCTGACTTTCAAAATTGATAGCACTGGTTTATTTATAGATGCGACTTTAGGTAATACTGAATTGGATAATTATGTGTACGATAGAGTTAGCCGTGGATTGTTAGACAGTATGAGCTTTAGATTTTATGCTGATTTATGGCAGACAGATTATGATAAGAAGATTGATACAATTCTACATATTACAGATTTACCGGAAGTTTCGCTGGTCACGTGGGCAGCTTATCAACAAACGGTGGCAATTGCAACCGAGGAAACCGTGTCGAAAAGAGAACAAGAATTAAAAGGCAAAGCTGATGCTGATAAAAGAGCAAAAGCATTATTTGATTTAGAATTGTCTCTTATTTAATAAATAAAAAATAATGTGGGGGTTTTATAAATGTTAACGCAAAAAGAAGCAGCAGAATTAAGAAGGCAAAAAGCAGAACTTGAGCAGCAGAGACTTGAGCTGAAGAAGAAGTGTGAAAATGCAAGAGCGACAATGACCACTGAGGAAATGTCAGCAGAAGCTGAAAACCTTAGAAAGATATCAGATAGCTTAGATGAAATTAACGAAAAATTGAAAGATGCTCCAGAACAGGAGACTAGGGGAGGTTTATTTAATATGAAAACAAACGAATTAACAAGTGAAAATTATAGGGCGAGTGCACAATATCGTGACGCATTTTTCCGCAGCTTTATGAATGGAAAAATTTCCGAAGTTGATAAAGATATAATGGCAATGGGTAAAAGAGCAATTATCGATATGAATGGATTGTCCGTTACTGCCGGAGCTGAGTACCTTGTACCTCAGACAACATTGAATCAGATACAGTCTATTATTACTAAGTATGGTAGATTATATTCCAAAATCACTAAGTATGGCTTTAATGGAGATGTAACAATTCCCATTGGTACTGCTGATGCTCCGACGAATAACGAGGACGGAACTGATACGCTTACATTCACATTTACAGAAGCCACAATTAACCAGCAGGCTATTGTTGCTACTATAGCTGTTAAGAATTTACTGCTTAAAAATAGCATATCTGGACTTGAAGGATATCTTGCTATGGAAATTGGTAAATACATTGGTTTACAGCTTGAAAACTACATTATAGTTGGAAATCCTGCAACATCTAAATTTACTGGTATCAAAACCGCAGTTTCAGCTGCACCTTCCGCAGTAAAGACCTATACTGATATTGATTGGGAATTGCTGAACGAAGTGCAAGGAATCGTTGATAGTCCTTATGGTGATAATGGCACTTGGATCATGAATAGAAAGACCTTCTTCAATGAGTTTAGATCTATTACTGATGCAAACGGCAATCCACTGGTTACCACTGCACCGGTTGTGGCTGGTAGTCCTACACAGTACTACATTGATGCAAGACCTGTGGAATTGACAACTAGAATGGCCGATGGTGAGTTTGCATATGGAGATTTGGCACAGTATATAGTAAATGAATCCCAAGAAATTGTTATTGAGGCAGATTCTTCTGCAGGATTCTCCGCAGACAGTACAGTCTGGAGAGGTAAGGTTTACGCCGGTGGCTTGCCGATGTTTGCCAAAACAGCATTTGCATATTATACAAAATAGTAATTGAGGTAAACAAGACCATAGAGAGGATAGGTAATAATACCTTCCTCTTTTTATTTTTGGAAGGGAGTAAATATTATGATAGCATATAAATTCGACATGGGGCAAAAGATCAAAACAGATGCAAAAGGAATATCTGTTGATCGTGCTTTTCTTGCACATCTTAAATGGTCGGCAACTCAGGCGGTAGCTGCCGATACTGACGGAATAATTGACGGAGCGGAAGGACCAAACGGAGAAGAAGCCGAAGCCCTTATTTTGGATTCTGGTGATTTGATTAAGCAGCCGCCATGCGCAAGGAATCTCACTGTGACAATAGCAGCAACAACCGCAGGAGATGTATCCGGCAACGATATAATAATAACTGGAAAGAATCTCAACGGTGACGCTATATCGGAAACATTCGCTGTAACCGCCGATACTCCAGCAACAATAACAGGATCAAAAGCCTTTGCAAGTATTGATACTATTACAATACCTGTTCAGGATGGAGCAAGCGTGATGGTAGATGTGGGATGGGGCGATAAATTAGGCATACCATATAAACTGGCACATAATACCATTTGCTACAAAAATACATACCTTGATAATGTAGTTGAAGCAACAGAGCCAACAGTAACGGTATCGGCAACCGTATTAGAAAGTAATACTATTGACTTAAATAGTGCCTTAAATGGTAAAGTCGTAGATGCTTATTTGATGGTATAAGGGAGGGCTTTAATATGGCTCTCTTTGATGATATAAAAACAGTTTTAAGGATAAGTTCTTCTACGCTTGCATTTGATAATGAGATAAATGATTTAATTAAAGCTGCTAAAGCTGATATGATTCTCATTGGAATTTTGCCAGAAAAGGTTAATGATGAAACTGACCCTCTCATAAAAAGGGCTATATCCATTTATTGTAAAGCTAATTTTGGATGGAATAATCCTGATTCAGATAAATATCAGAAATCATACAGCTTATTAAGAACACATCTATCATTATCTGCTGAATATACAGAGGCGGTGATATAAATGAGGGATGAAATAATTAGTCTTATTAGTACATCCATAGTCGCTGATGATATTGGAAACCAAATTGAGCAGGAAGTATCAAAAGAAGTTTTTTGTACAATAGAAAGTATATCTCAAGCAGAATATTTTTCAGCATCTCAATCAGGTTTAAAGTCACAGTTTAAAGTCACAATCTTTGAGTTTGATTATAACGGTGCAACAATTGTTGATTATAATTCTAAAAGATATTCTGTTTACCGAACTTATTTAAGAAACGATGAACGAATTGAATTATATCTAGCATCAAAGGCAGGTGTATAGTATGGCATCAATTGATGATTTATCAACATTAATTGCAGATGAATTACAAAAATATACCGCCGAAGTAGCGCAGGATGTTAAACAATCATGCAGAGATGTAAGTAAAGAAATGACGGATAATATAAAGCGTGATAGTCCAAAAGATAAAGGTAAATACGCTAAAGGCTGGAAATCAAAAGTGGAATATGAAGATGATAACAATATCAGATTAAGGACATATAATGCTACGGACTATCAACTCAGCCATCTTCTTGAGCATGGTCATGCTAAACAAAATGGTGGTAGGGTAGAAGGTAAGCCTCATATTTCCCCCAACGAAGAAAAAGCAAAACAAGAACTTATTGAACGTATAGAAAAGGTGGTGCAGAGATGACACAAGCTGAGTTATTTACACAATTAAAAACTACTGGTTATCCAGTAGCATATCATCATTTCAAGGTGGATGAAAAAAATCCTCTACCTGTACCACCTTATATTGTTTATTTACGGTCATTTGATAATAATATTTCCTCCGATAAAAAGGTTCATGGAAAATATAAAAATTATCAGATAGAGCTTTATACAGGCAAGAAGGATTTAACCGCTGAACAAACATTGGAAGCGGTATTAGAGAATATAGACGCCGATTATGAGACTTCAGAGACATTTATAGAATCTGAGGATCTATATCAGGTGATATACCAAATAAAATTTGTAGAAAAATTGTAGAAAAGAGGTAGATAAAATGGCTACAGATGGTGAAAAAATTGTATTAGGAAGCGGTACGTTATATTGCATGGAATTTACCGGAACATTACCAGAAAATACAGCTATAGAAGTTGATACAAATCGTTTAGGTTATATACAAGGCGGTGCAAGTCTTGAATATAAGCCCGAGTGGTATGAAGCTGTTGATGATATGGGAATGGTAACAAAAGTTATTATGACCAAAGAGGAAGCAACTTTAAAATCAGGGATAATGACTTGGAATGGCGATACATTGAAAAAACTTTGCTCTACCGCTAGAGTTTCGGAAGCGGCAGGAGTGAGAACTGTTAAAATTGGTGGAGTTTCTAATGATGATGGAAAGAAATATGTTATACATTTTGTGCATGAAGATGCACAGGATGGAGATATAAGAGTAACAATAGTTGGTCAGAATCAGGCAGGATTTACACTTGCATTTGCAAAGAATAAGGAAACTGTAATTGATGCTCAGTTTAAGGCACAACCGCAGGATACAGAAGGTACACTTATTAAATATACGGAAGAGATACCAACAGTTTAATATACTGGGGCAGCAATGCCCCTTTTATTATTTGAGGAGAGATAACTATGCTTGACATAAGCACTATAAATAGACGATATTTCAACATAAAAATAAACGATGTAGAACTTGAAGTAGAGCCACCAAAAATAAAAGTTTTAAGAAAAATAGTAGATTTATCAAAAAATCATAATAACAATGCAATTGATGAATTATCCGAAGCAGTAAAAATGATTTTATCAAAGAATAAAACAGGATATAAAGTGCCTGATGAAGTAATAGACGAACTTGATATGGATCAGTATCTTACAATACTGACTGAATATTTTAAATGGTTAAATGAGGTAAAGAACAGCCCAAACTAAAAGTCCCTCACGCCCCTGAAGAAGACGATGAGGGACATTATCAATTAAATTACCTTGAAGAGAAGCTGGTATCAGAATATACCGGCTTTAATTTTGCTCAGATCGAGAATCTTGATGCATTTGAATATCAGGCACTATTAAGGGATGCAGTAATTTATAAATGCATGCAAACTCAAGAAGGACAAGAATATCTTGAACGATGTTGGATATTAGAGCAGACAAAACCAGATCGAGAGAGATTAAGAGAGAAATTTGGAAGGGAGGTATATCATTGGCAGATAATATAAAGGGAATTATTGTAGATATAGGCGGTAATACCGCTCCACTAGATAAAGCATTACAAGGTGTAAATAAAACCAGCAGAGATTTGCAGACTGAGTTGAGACAGGTTGAGAAACTGCTAAAACTCGATCCTACTAACACTGATTTATTGGCTCAACGGCAAAAGTTATTGGCTGAATCTGTGGATAGTGCAAGGGAGAAACTTGATAAACTTAAAGAAGCTGAAAAGCAAGTTCAGCAACAATTCAAAGAAGGTAAAATATCTGAAGAACATTATCGCTCTTTCCAGCGGGAAGTAGCAGCAACAGAGATTAAGTTAAAAGGGCTTGAGGATCAGGCAAAAGGTACTGGTGATAATGTAGAGAAGGCTGGAAATCAGACTGAAAATGCCGGAGATCAGGCTAAAAAATCAGGCGATAAAGCAAAAGATGGAGAATCCGGCTGGAGTAAACTTGGGTCAGGTCTCAAAAAAGCTGGGGAACTTGCCGTAAAAGTTGTGGCAGCACTTGGAGCTGCGGCTGCGGCTGCGGGAAGTGCACTTGTTGGGATGAGTGCATCGGCGGCTCAATATGCCGATGATATACTAACAACTTCTACACAAACAGGTATTGCAACAGATGAGTTGCAGAAATACAAATATGCAGCCGAATTGGTGGATGTGCCTCTGGAAACCCTCACAAAATCCATGGCTAAACAAATTAAATCCATGAAGGCGGCACAAGACGGTACAAAGCTGTCGGTTGATGCTTACAAAAAGCTTGGCGTAGAAGTAATGAACGCTGATGGGTCATTGCGAGATGGACAAACTGTATACTGGGAAACCATTGATGCTCTCGGCAAAATAACAAATGAGACTGAACGTGATGCGCTTGGAATGCAACTACTCGGCAAGTCAGCACAAGAGCTAAATCCATTGATTGAAGCTGGATCTGAAAAAATGAATGAGCTGGCAAAAAAGGCAGAGGAAGCCGGATATGTAATGTCGGGTGATACACTGGATGCATTTGGCGAATTCGATGATCAGATGCAATTTTTGAAAGTCGGTGCAGAAGGTGCAAAAAATGCCCTTGGTGGTGTATTACTACCCATCTTATCCACTATTGCCGGAGAAGGGGTTGACCTTCTTGGAGAGTTTACATCCGGGGTCAATGAAGCGAATGGCGATATAAGCAAAATAGTTGATGTTGTATCCGACACATTAACTAAAGTTATAGATAAAATCATGGAATACCTCCCAGGTCTCATTGATATGGGTATGAAAATAATCAACACACTTATACAGGCGATAGTGGATAATCTACCGGTGATCATTGTAGCAGCGGTTACAATTATTACATCGTTAGTGCAAGGGTTGGTAGGTGCGTTGCCTCAAATTGTAGATGGGGCACTACAACTTATGATGGCACTTGTACGAACACTTATTGAAAATCTCCCTATGATAATCAAAAGTGCAATGGAAATAATACTTGCACTGGCTACCGGGATAACTGAATCACTACCTGAATTGATACCGGCATTGGTTGACACTATCATCATGATAGTTGAAACGCTAATTGATAACATTGATTTGCTAATCGATGCATCTATTGCAATTATTATGGGACTGGCAGAAGGACTAATAGAAGCATTGCCACGATTAATAGAAAAAGTACCAACAATCATTATCAAATTGGTAGATGCTATTATTAGAAACCTTCCGAAACTTATTGAAATGGGTATTATGCTTATTGTTGAGCTTTCAAAAGGTATGATAAAGGCTATTCCTCAATTGGTATCTACAATACCCGAAATAATCACAGGTGTAATCAACAGTTTTATGAATGCTATTCCTGAAATGGTTAAAGTAGGTAAAAATATTGTTGCTGGTATTTGGGATGGAATAAAGAGTACAACAAACTGGTTATGGGACAAGATAACAGGATTTGCTGGTGATATAGTTGATGGAATCAAGGATAAGCTGAAGATTAAATCTCCATCTCAGGTGTTGGCTGATGAAGTTGGCAAGTATATGGCTATGGGTATTGGTACAGGCTTTGAGGATGAAATGAAAACAGTATCTATCAATATGGCTAAATCCATACCATCTCAAAAAAGAGATTACGATACCAATATGAGCAATGATGTTAATAAATCGACTTCTTATATGGGTTCGGGTGCGGCTGAATTAACGCTGGTACAGCCGGTTTATCTTGATGGTAAGGAAATTACTAAAACTGTATCAAAGATACAGTACAGTAACGGTAGGTTCAGAGCGAGAGGAATAGGGGTGGTAACAGCATGACAGAGATAACATATAAAGGTAAACACAGCTTTAAAGATTTTGATATTATTGCAAAATCTATTAATCGTCCTATGATACCAACTCTCACAAAAAAGCAATTGAGAATACCGGGTAAACATGGCAGCTATGATTTTGACGAAAATGAATATGAAAATAGATTCATATCTGTCCTATTCCAGTTTGTAGGGACGGATGAAAATAATATGAGGTTACAAGCAAGGGATATCGCAGCATGGTTAAGCGGAACCACCTATGAACCACTTACTTTTAATGACGAACCGGATAAATACTATCTTGCAAGAATTTATGATGCCGTTGAACTAGGGACATTTGCAAAGTTGGGTGTATGTACAATTGAATTTGAATGTTTACCATTTGCTCTTTATCAAGTGTCATCTGGAGAAGAAGTGATTATAGATAATGATTTATTATTAGATAGTGACATTACCCTTAATCCAACAGATCCTTATACTATGGTTGTAACAAGCAATACCAGTGCTAACATTAACTATATAGGCACTCAAGATGTTGGTTTAGGTTCTCCAGATGGTAGTAAATTTGACATAGTTATAACTGGTAGCTTTTCAACCTTGAGTATTACAATTAATGGTAGAACAATCAATTATAATACTGCTGTATCGGAGAAAACAGTTATTATTAACAATGTAGATGCAACTATTAAGGCTAATGGCAATAATGCATTATTTAATTGCACAGGAGATTTAATACGATTTTTGAAACTTGTACCCGGAAATAACACAGTAAGTATTACAGGCACTGGCTTAAATTGCACAGTGCTTTTTGATTTTAGACCACAATATTTGTGAGGAGGCAATAATGAGTAAATTAAATTTAAATACAGCATTTACAGGACTTACAAAGCTTCGTGACTGGTGGACAATTGTTAAAGATAATTTTAATGATACTATGACAGGTCATAATGCCTTGGAGGATCGTGTTGATAATATAATTGCAGGAGCAGGAGCCAGTAACACAGAGATTGTTGATGCTAGGCATAGCATAGTAAAAGATAAAAATTATACCGTTTTAACCGATCGGCTTGAGGATATGGAGACTGATGCTTTGTCGCATAAGGCAGAAACTGCAAAGATATATATTAATGTTTTTGCTCCACCTGCTCCACTTGTGGCATGTAAAGGTGATGGCACAGACGATTCAACGGCTATTAATGCTATGATTCAATATGCAAAGTCGGTAAATGGTGCATATATTATTTTTCCTCCTGCTAATTATGGCATAGGAAACAAGATAGTTATTGATGGTTCAAACATTCATCTTATTGGATTTGGTATGGGCGATATACATGATGCTTCCGGTAATATAGCAGCCACACGTTTTACTTGGATCGGTGCTGCAAGTGGTACGATGATGGAATTATGTCCTCATATAACATCATTAACTCGCATTGACTCATGCGAAGTATCTAATATATCTTTTATTGCTAATAGTCTTGCAGGGTATGGATTAGTTATAAAAAGTGTTAATAATTCTCGTTTTGAATCTTTATACTTTGACGAATTTGAAACATCTGGATTATTCGTGGGTGTTGATACAGCCGGAGCAATAGCAGAAGCATGTGATTCACAGAAAAATACATTTAGATAAATTACATTCAAACAGCGTGTTAAAAACGGTGCAGGCTTGTTTTTATCTGGTGGTCAATCCGTAGCTGGAAAATGGGGTAATACTTCTTATAACTACTTTGAAGGTATACAGGGTGCGATACATAACGGTATAGGACTAGTACTTGATAATGCAGATAATAACGTATTTATTCAGACGAGAGTTCATGTATTGTCAAATGATAGTACAGGTATAGGCATTGAATTGCGAGGTCGTAATGATACCAATGTATCGGGTGCGGCTGATAATTATTTTGTGCATGTGGGAATTTCATGGAAAACTAATGCGTTGTCAATTGTTGCAAGGGGTACAGAGAGCTACACTTACCCTTCACGGAACACGACAATTTTACAGATTGATAAGGGAAATGCCACAAAAGACCCTGTAATCGAAACTGGTGCTACGGTGCATTGGTCAACTAGTTATGGATACCACAACAATGAACATTTTAAAAAAATGTGTATAGGTACTACCGATAACGCTATCAATCTGGCTTTAGCCGCACTAACAACCGAACCCATGATGATATGTGGTTCTAACTCGCACATAGGGTTATTAGCTGGTGATGCTCTCAGTAAATGGAACGTAAACGTCGAAACAGCTACAGGAGATTTGAGATTCACACGAGCAACAGGAACTGGCGTGGTTGCAGTAGCGGGATTAAAATATGGAGGACTTAACGTGTCGATCGGTACGAACGATTCGGGTGGTGCAGGATATAGAGTGTTGAGAATACCTAATGCATAGTAGGATCATTATGTTCACTACTCATGGGGAGTCATCTCCCCTCATTCCTCTAATCTTTCTTACAAAATCTTTCACATATATACAATAAGTGGTATAATGTGAGAGAAATTTGTGAGTGTGGAGGAAGTTATATGAATATATATAAAGAAATGTGGGAAATAGCACATATTTTTCATGATATAAAGAATATGCCTGAAGATAATACGAATGGAAGAAAATATGACAAGCACGGATTTTTATATGATTTAAAATTGCAAATAGAACAATTAGATAGATTTTTTACAAAATATGTTGAGAATAATAAAGATAAAAATCCAAATGACACATATTATAAATTAAAAACAGAGCCAAATATCCATCAGATGGCATATTTTAATTTAGGGCATGGTTTTCCAAAAGAATTGTTTGGAGGTCATTGGTGCTATATCTTGAAAAAATTTAAGACAAAATATTTAATAATTCCTTCAACTTCAGATGATAATACTAATATTGATGTTGAAGAAGATTCGGAGTTTTCAATTGAAGTGAAAGATTTTATTAATGGCAGATTGACCAAATTACAAGTTAGAAATGCAAGATGTGTAGATTTACAAAGATTGTACCAAGCAAAAGGATATTATGATGTAGTTACAAGTAGACAAGATATTGAACTATCCGTTGCAAAAATTTTATTTTCAGATGTTGACATTATCAAGAAAGAAGCATAAAATATAATTAAATATTATTCGTCTTAGTAATAAGACACATATAACTAAATATTATTAGCTCTTTGGTGAGCAAATATGATTTAAGACCTCCTTAATCGGAGGCCTTATTCATTTTCTAAGGGTAGAAAGCGAAGTAATAATTTTCAAGAAATAGCATGTAATCCTTGATACACGAACATATGTTTGGTATAATATAGGCAAGGTCATGCTATAAATATTTATATAGCAAAGGAAGCTCCACGGCGGCAACCGAGAAGCTTCCTCACACAGGCCCCTATCTAGGAGGGTACTATGTGTTTGCAATGTAATTATACATTACGCCTCCTAGATATTCAATAGGAGGCATTTATCATGCGTGAGGAATTTATCATCAGGGTTCTGGATAGGACATGGGACATTCTTAACAGTGAGCAAGTAGCAAAGCTCCGTATCATTTTGGAAGAAGAACTGTACGATTACGAACTGCATCCGGTCACAAGAGCATTAGTACCTATTACTAACATTAACGAAAAGATATTTCTTTATCTGGCCGCTAAAAGGTTGGATGGATTATCGCCGCATTCACTGAAATCATACAAGATTCAACTGACACGTTTCTCTCGTTTTATACAGAAAGATATTGAGAACATCACTACAATGGATATTCGTATGTACATGACATCGTACGCAAAGACTGGAGTAAAGAACAGCACAATGTCAACGATGCTTTCTGCACTCAAAGCATTCTTTACATGGTTGGAGGACGAAGAATATATCTTAAAAAGCCCATTAAGAAAAATAAAAGCCATTAAGACAAATAAATATGTGCGCAAGGCATTAACAGCTGAAGAATTTGAGATGTTACGAGATGCAGCAAGTACAAATCTTAGGGATAGAGCGTTGGTGGAATTTTTTTATTCTACAGGTTGCCGCCTAGATGAAGTTCAACCTCTTAACAAAAGTAGTATAGATTGGTCTACCAGCAGGGTTATTGTTCTTGGCAAAGGCAGAAAAGAACGTCCAGTAAGGCTCAATGCCAAAGCAAAAGTATCACTGTGGAAATACCTTAACTCAAGGACGGATAATGATGATGCTTTATTTGTTAGCGAGAGGCAGCCTCATGCCAGACTTGGTAGGAGGGCTATCGAAAGAACATTTTCGGAGCTTGGCGCAAAAGCGGGTATTACAAAGCCTGTCTACCCTCACTTGATGAGACATACTACAGCATCAAATATGCTTAACAATGGTGCTTCATTGGCAGTGGTTCAGAGATATTTAGGACACGAAAGCCCTGTCACAACACAGATATATGCGCAACTGAACGTAGATACTGTGATGCAAGAACATGAAAAGAACGTTATATAATTTTAGAGGTGAAAAACTTGATAAAGATTTATGATTACGGGGTTAGTACCACTAACCCTGTTGCTATTTTACAAAATGCATACGATATTGGATATACAAAAAGATTTAACGAAGTATGGACAGCACAATTTAGTTTACCAGCAGATGATCCTAAAAATGCGGAATGTACAGCTTTTAGATATGTCGAAATATTTGATAATGGAGAACGTGTTGAACTCTTTAGGATAGTACCGAGTAAGTTTCAAAAATCTGCTGATGGTAAAACTATAACATACCAATGTGAGCACGTACTAGCTACTCTGCTGGATGATATCATGTTCCAGTATCATCAGTCTGTTGGTTATGTCCCATCTGTCAATATTGACTATATCTTAAGCAGGCAGACAACAACAAATTGGGTAAGAGGTACTGTAGACTTTGTAAACATATTTGACTATGGATGGTCAAACGAAAATCTATTAAGTGCATTATTTAGTCTACCCAAAGCCTATACAGGAGCATATCAGTGGACATGGGATACTATAAGTTATCCATGGACAGTAAATCTAATAAATCCTCCTAGTACAGCTACAGCACGTATAATATATCAAAAAAATCTTGTAGGTATAACAAAAGATGAAGATCCAAGCTATATTATAACAAGGGTATATCCACTAGGATATGGTGAGGGCATTAACCAGCTAACTATAAAAGATGTAAATGTAGGTGTACCTTATCTGGATGCAGATACATTAAGTTTATATGGAGTTAAGGCAATAACATTTATTGACAAGTCTACAGAGAGTGCTGCAACATTAAAGGCTAAAGCATTAGCATGGTTGGAGACTGTAAAAAATCCAAGAATTACATATACAATAGATGGAGCTGATATATATTCTATTTCAGGAGATACCCTAGATAAATTTACGGAACCGGGTATACTTGTCGATGTCTATGATGTAGATATAGGCAATTTTACTGCCAGAATTATGGGGGTTAGTAAATCTGACTTAACAGGCAATCCGGGAGATATACAGATTGAGATATCCAATAAAGCTTTGGATATAGCAGATATTACAACCAGCATCCAGAGCAAGCAACATATCAATGATGTATACGCCCAAGGGACTACTTGTATTGATAGTGATGATTATCAGGATAATTGCGATAATTCTCATCCTGCTACTATTAAATTCTATATTCCCAATGAATGTGTGGCGGTAAATAAATGCTTATTGACATTTGAAACGGATAAATTCAGGGCATATGAAACAGGTTCTGCATCTGGAGGAGGTAGCACAGCTTCATCATCTTCAGAAGCACTTGTATTTGCATTCGGAGTTGCATCGGAAATTTCAACACCATACAACGGAAATCATTATCATTGGGTATACTCTCCGCAACTTGATATACCAGCGCATAATCATGAAGTTTCAATTCCTTCGCATACACATGACATCAACTATGGTATCTACGAGTTTTATTATCTGCCAACATCAGTAATAATTAAAGTAGATGGCACTACAATTCCGGTAACCAGCCTCTCCGGTAGCGATATTGATATTATACCTTACTTGTCTCAATCAAACGGCAAAGTTACTCGTGGAGCGTTTCATACGGTAGAGATATATCCAAGTACGACATCTAATAACCCTTCAGGATTAGCAAGAATGGCTGCTACAGTAACTAAGCAGATATTTGTACAAAGTAGGGGTGGAGGTAATTATTAAGTTAAAGTAATTATAAGATATAAGGAAGGATTAAAATGAAAAATAGTTTTATTGATATAATATTAGGTTCTTTTCTAGGATTGTGTGCTTACCTAGCTGGCTTAAACTGGGAAATCATAATCATATGGGTAATACTCATGAGTGTAGACATCATAACAGGAGTTATTAAAAGCTTTAAGAATGGTAACTTTTCCAGCCATGAAATGAAAGTTGGAATGCTGAAAAAGGTTGGAGAATTCTTCTTATTATTTGCTTTGATACTTGGTCAAAGGGTTGCTATGCTAAATGGAATCAATGTTCCAGTGGGAACTATTTTCATTGGTGCATTCTGCTTCAAGGAATTGGCCTCAATTATTGAGAATTCAATAGGCATGGATATCAAATTGCCCAATGTTATTATGAAATGGTTTAAGGTAGCAAAAGATCAGATTATGGAAGAGAAAGACGATGTAGAGTAATAAAGTAAATACAAGATATATAAATGAGGGGTGTACCAAATGGTATGTCCCTATTTTGTTTTTGCAATTTTTATTGATAAGAATGTGAGGGAGATATGAAAATAAACGTAATAATTAAAAATCAGCCATCTGATGAGGCAATTAAGAAAACAGCACAAGCAATTGGAAGTGTATTTGACAAAATTGACATTGTTAAATATAATAGAAACGAAATAGCCAAATATTGACTATTAAGGGGTTGAAAATTATGACATATGATGTTAGATTTGTTGCGATATATTTAAGAAAGTCAAGGGGTGATGAAGAAAAAGACCTCCAGAAGCATAGGAATGCATTAGTAGAATTATGCGAGAAAAATAATTGGAAATATGTTGAATATGCAGAAATTGGAACATCAGACAGTATTGAGATGAGACCACAATTTAAAAAACTTCTAAGCGAAGTTGAATCAGAGTTATATGATGCGGTAGTTGTAATGGATTATGATAGATTGTCAAGAGGAAGCAAAAATGAGCAAGGTTATATTGAAGATATATTAAAAAAATCTAACACATTAATTATTACTCCAAGTAAAATTTATGACTTAAATAATGAATCAGATGAAGATTATTCTGATTTTCAAAGTTTCTTCGCAAGACACGAATATAAAACCATAACCCGAAGATTAAGACAAGGTAAAAAAGCCGGAGCAAAGATGGGTAATTGGACAAATGGGATTCCTCCATTCCCTTATGAATATCAAGAGTGGAATGGTAAGTTTAATGAAAAAGGTTTAGTTGTAAATGATGAAAAATTAGAGATTTACAGATATATTATTGAACAAGCTTTAAAAGGTGTAACTCCACAAAATATATCAATTGATTTGAATAAGAAAAATATATTGAGTTCTAAAGGTAAAGCTTGGTCAAATGTAGCAATATATAGATTATTAACAGACGAAACTCACCTAGGTAAAATTATCACAAATAAAACAAAGGGCGATGGGCATAAGATTAAGAAATCTAATGCTAAAGAATATAGAGAACTACCTAGAAGTGAATGGAATATCGTTGATAACTGTCATGAAGCTACTAAAACACAATTGGAACACGATATAATAATAGAGTTAATTAATAAACGACAAAAAACACCTAAAAGGGCGAGAGCAGGAACATATGAATTAAGTGGACTAATTAAATGTGGTATATGTGGTTATGGCATGACATTTCAAAAAAAGAATAATGGTTATATACTTATAAAACCATGCTGGCACATAAGCGAAGTGGGGGAAAAGTGTGCGAATAGAGGGGGAAATTATAAAGAAGTATTAGAAACGGTAAAAAAGAAAGCAGAGATTCATATTAAAAAATCAATAGAATTGCTCGAGAAAAATGATGATGGGAATTATGTCAATGATATCAAAACCTTGAAAATAGAAATAAGCAAAAAGCAAAAAGATTATGAAAAATACGTTTCTGCTTTAGATAAGGTCAACGAAGCTTATGAATTGGGAGATTATAAAAGAGACGAATGGTTACAAAGAAAAGAGAAATGGGAAAGTTTAGTTTATTCAACTACTAAAGAAATTGATATACTGGAAAGAAAAATGTTAAATTTACAAAGCGTAAATCCAGAGGATAGAATTACTTATTATAAGGATATGTTAAATAGATTAAAAATAATTAATGTTATTAATTTGAATACAATATATAAAAAACTAATTAAGGTTATAACATGGACTAGAGTAAGTGAAGATGCAGAAATAGAAATTGAATACAATTAGTGTATTTGATGAAACTGGCACCAGTGACAAGTGGAATAGCCGATGGAGAGGAATATGGGTTTATCCTCGGAAACAGCTCGTGAAAAGGCATCCGGCCCCCAGGGGTACCAGTCTACGGGGTTATGAGCGTGTTGGAGTAAGTATGGAGATTTTTCATTAATCAGTCTGTTTGGCTTTTTATTTTTACTCATATTTATCAACCTCTCTATTAGCATAGCATGTATTTGTTCTTAGTTATTCCCGAATTCATACAATAGTATCATGAATTATATTGACGACAATAACCCTGAATGGTAGGATAAAAATGGTTAAATCTTGAGGAAAGGAGATGGTGTCATGTTAAGGGCAAATTTATTTATGAAAATATAAAATAAAATATGATTCTTTTTAGGATAAACACCACACAATAACCTGCATAATACCTGCACCAGTGAAATCTTATTTCTTTGATGCAATTGCGCATTTGTTAATTCTCAAAAATATACTTTCCGAATTGCTGTTATATGCGGACATGGCACCAATGACATGTGGAGTAACCGATGCTGAGAAAGATTGGTTTGTTTTCGGAAACTGCTCTTGAAAAAGCTTCCGGCCCCCAGGGGTACCAGTCAACGGGATTGTGGGCATGCTGCAGAAAATAGGGGGACTGAAGTTAAAATAGGCTTTTCTATGATATCAAGATTGGTATCTTCTATCACTACAATTATAGGTTAACTATTGTTGGAGTAATTTACATCAAATAATATATTTAACCTCCTCATTTGGAAACAGTTCTTCCAACTCTTTTGTAAAGAATTGCTTTATCTCATCCATGCTGTCCTGAGGATAGACATACTTTCCATATCCAAATTGTCCATACTTATATTTGCGGTCTTCATCATTCATAGGTAATTCGCTTTCAGGAAATACCTGAAGTATTCTATTTTTGGCCGTTGTAGTATAGCGGTGTGAAATAATCTCAAAAGTCACTGGAAAATTTAAACCATTTGGAAGTTTCCTCTTTAAATCCAGCAATAAATGATGATACTCATCCTGCCAATTATCGTATATAAATACAGGAGCAATTAAATAGCCCATAGGATATCCCGCCTCCGCAACCTTTATGCTTGCTTCGATCCTTTTGTTCACGTTGGCTGTTAAATGTTCATATTGGTCTATAACAGCAGAAGTATTGATACTAAATCTTATTTCTGTATGACCATTGTGCTCTAATTTGAGCAATGTATCGATATCATTGTACTTTGTTACAAACCGAAATCTTGCGTTTTTTTGCTCGCCAAAGAATGTGATTGCTTTTTGTAATGAATGCGTATAAGGCTCCACAGGTACAGGGTCAGATGTAGCAGCTCCTTCAAATATCGTTATATCGGGTGCTCTTTCATCGATATATTTCCGGGCTTGATCAAGAATTTCGTTTATATTAGCGTGGATTTTTACAAAAGGCTTATCACCTAACATAGTATTTAAGTAACAGTACTGACATTGCCCCATGCAGCCTGATACTAAAGGAAGCTGATAATGAGCCGAAGGTTTGCAGGATTGAAACTTTAAACTCTTCTTTGTTCCAACCACTAAAGTCTTCTTACCTTCTTTATATTGAGCGGACAAATCATTGCCGGGAATGTGCTGCTTGAGTTTATTGGAAGTCAAATTAATGATTTCAATATCCTTATCTTTAAATTTAGCCAGAATCTCCTGAGCCAAATCATATTCTAATGAGTCTTTCTCAAAAATAATTCTTTTAGGTATAAACATATTAATAGTATCACCGTTCACCAATATACTATTCGTAAATAATGAGGTTATCCTGATCATTTGCTATCATATCACAAACATCTTGTCGGGTATTATTATTTAGTGTAAAATAATGTTATTGAAAAAATGAAAGATTTTATATTATTAGGTTTAATAGGTATTTTGTTTCAATGCCGCATCTGTTAAGTAAAAAAGAGAGGAGATCACAAGTATGGAGCTAGATGTAAATCTTGAGAAATTAATCAAAAATCAAGCGAAGTATGAATCAACTAACCTTGGCCTGAATCTTTTAATTGCCAGATTACAAAGAAAGTACTCGATTAATCAGTCTCCGGAAGAGCTTAACAACTGTTTACAGGAAATGAAAGTGTTCTTTGAAAAGTATTCTGGAATTATGGCAAAAGATATCGAAAAACTGAAGGTATTATAGGAGGTATAAAGTATGTTTGTTAATCTTAATGAAGCAATTAAATTGATAAATGAAGGTAGAATACTACATATTGCAGCGGACGAGTCTTTGCTGAGAGAATTACCGAAAGGGAAGTGGATTGCAGGAACTACACCCTATTTTATTACGGAGCAGGGAGGAGTCACTTGTAAGGACAAATTGTTTGTCAATGAAATTGCATGCGCAGTTGATTTTAAAACTGAAGTTTACGATAGAAATAACATATTTGACATGACAAAAGATGCGTATCATAATGGAGTATCATTTTTGATTATGCCATTCGCAAGTGATGTTGCTGTATTTTACGCGAAAGAAGCACCGAATTCAAGTGATATATTTATGAATCCGACAGTTGGTTGGATCTCTGGCTTTGATCTCTCAACCAATTCAAGTGCGAAGGTTTTTGACGGCGTTACCGGCATATCATATTGCGACAAAGCAGTTGCATTACATATTTGCTTGCCCGATGATAAGATGGTTTCTCTCGGTATAGTGAATATTTTTAGTACGGATGAGAATGATACGAAAATTGAATTTCTGGAAGACGCTTTATCAGTTGTGAAATGCTTGGTCAACGGAAGAGAAGTGGTGTTATCGGATTATATAGCCGAAAATAAAATTGATACGAGATTACCATTAGTGGCAGATTACAATAGCGTATTGGTAAACGTCTCCATAAAATCTATTTCTGAAGAAAACAAGACCGTTGATTTTTATGCTCCTGTATTTTCAGGAAAGGAATATCGTTTTGCACGTTCTGTCAGCAATTATGCAGCGAGTTTCGAAGAACGGTTACATGTGTTTACGGATATTCAACCGATCTATTCATGTAACTGTATTCTCAATTACCTTTACGGTGAGCTTGACGGTAAAGCAACACCGCCATTTGCAGGGCCGGTGACATTCGGAGAAATCGCATATCAATTACTAAACCAAACATTAGTATATGTGGAGATCATCAGCAAATAACAAAATAAATGCGAGGTGCCTTATAGAATTAACCATACGTAGGGCACTTCGCACAGAAATGCATGTAATTATTTAACATCAGCTAAGCTTTTAACCAACTCAATACCGCAAGGATTACCAACTCCTTTAAATAGTATTTCTCCTGTGATTTTTGTCAGCTTTACATCTACAACTCCACTCAGCCCTTCCTTGACTGTAGTATTCATAACACCTTTTTTTGGAGATTTCAATATTCCTCTCTCTTGCATTTTTGCACTTACTTCAAGCTTGTGATTGCCTTTCACCATTGTAATATCAACACTATTATCCGTACAATTTAACTTTATCAGCTTACTATAATTGTAACTTGCAAATCTGTATTCTTGGGTGTTAAGAGAAAGATTGCATATGAACCCTTGAAATGAAGTTCCGAGAAAAGGGATGTTGGCAATAGAACACATGATACTTGCATCGGAGCCTATAAAATTATTCGATTGAAGCCAGGCATACTCTTTTGGAAAGGAAGTTCCCCAATCTTTTTCAATATAGCCTTTACCATTACTAAAATCCATTGTTTTATTATTCAAAATCAAAAATCCTTGAAGATTGTGCCCCATACTAATTATTCCGTGATAACATTCCATAAACGGAAAATAGGCATAATATCCCATAATATTAGGGGAGAGTATGCTTGTTTTAATTTTAGTTAGTTCAGAAAAAACAATTTTTCCATAAAGAGAATACTTATCATCAGACAGATTAAGTTCCATTTCATTACTTCTGAATGTATTTTTGCCAATTCTTAAACAAAACGGATCATCGTCATATTTGAAATCATCAATTATAAACTGATGATAGTGTGTTTCAAGCCTTGCCTCCGGATCAGCAGATACATTTATGATGGTTTGTATGAAGGCGTGCGTATTGTGCTGATCTTTAGCTATTCCAGGAATTACGCAAATTGAACATTTCAAATCCGGAGCTACTTGCTTAAAATACCACCCTTCGAAATACTTTCTGCTTTTCTTTCTTCCTTGATACAATATAGGTTCTTTTATATATTTTAAATTCACGCAACTCTCCATTTAATAGGATATAAATATTGTGTTCTTATTTATTATTGACATTATTTTAAAAAGCTTACTCACTTGGATGGTTAAATGCATAGTTTTCATTAATGAATAATCCTTGAACAGCTCTTGTCATGGAACTATCGGCTTTTATCTTTAATGGAAAAGCGACAACTTCAAAGCTGGCAACAGATTGATTTCTTACATCCAGTACACATCCATCTGCAATAAACAAGTCCAATGGTAGATCAGACATACCGCTCTCCAACGGGCATCTGCACTTCATATTCATCGGATCATATCTAATGTTTTTTGTGTATTCAAAAGCGCTTCTTCTGGTGTTTCCTCTCCTGCGATTGCCCGCATTAAATGCTCGCCCAGAGTATATTCAAAATCACGCTGATTGTAGTCAATATCCAATGGTGAGAGAATTGGCTTGCGGATTCCCATTTGAATATAATTCGGCAGGGCTTCCAGCCATGGATATGTATCAAGAATTTCACATTGCTCATATACGTTTTTACAGGCTGAAACGCCGCCGAGCATGACCATTTCAGGTGCGATGGCTTCGCCGGTAGCCCAACGAACAAATTCATAAGCCTCTTCAGGCTGTACGGTTTGCTTACACACCCCCATGGAACCGCCGCCAAGCAGAGGGTGACCTCCGGGAATGGGTGCATATCCAATTTCAATACCAACATTGGCGCTTTGGGCTTTCATAAAACCGGAAGCGTGGTTGACATAAAGAACAGCGGTTGCGGATTCACCGTTTACAAAGTTTTCTGCAATTTCACTCCAGCTTTTCACATGAGACGGGCTGGCTAAAGAAGCGTATGCAATATATTCCTTCAACGCTTTTAGTGCTATAGGTGTACTGAGGTTCAAGAACCCATTTGCAGTATAGGACAGCCCGCCGGCTGATAGCAAGCGCGGTAGATAATCATTAGCGACAGAGGTTGGGTTTGTGGGGGCAAGGCTTGCGCCGTACTGGATGGGAGAATCCGGACGGTGGGCTTTGCAAAAGAAACGACATATGCGGTCAAACTCCTGATAAGTAGTCGGTACCGTCAGGGTCTTCCCGGTTTCTTCAAAAAACGCTCTGATTTGACCGATGTCATCAAATAGTGAACGCTGATAAAACAGCATCTGAACGCTGATGTCAAAGGGCAACGCGCAGAGCTTCCCTCCAATGAACGAAAAATCGTTTTGCAGATTGGGGAGATACTGATTCATCAGGCTTACGGCATCTGGTTCAATCTCACTCAGATTACAAAGGATGCGCGGCCCCAGATAAGACAGGGTTGAAGGATCAAGCCTTACAACATCCCAATTGGCTACATCCGGTGAAAGGATCCGTTCAAAAACCTCCGCCATGGAACCGGCATGCACCTCAACAGGGATACCATAACGCTGCGTGAAGCGAGGCAACAGATAGCTAAGCGCCGTAATGGCCGGTGTTTCGTGGGCCAGCAGTCGCAGTGGCTTTTTTTGGATAACTGCCGGTGAGGAAAACGGCTCAGTGCAGCCCGAGACGGAGAACACGCGGGAGGAAGGTATCAGCTTGTTTCCAGCCTGTTCGATGATCGAAATGGCTGCCTGCCGGCCAAGCATACGATAATTCAGCGTAATGTTGTGATATCGGGCATTATGTGAAGGGCGCAGCGAAGAAAGCGTCACAATTGCTGGTATGGGTGCTCCGCTTTCGGCATATGTAAGCTGCACTTTATCTGCAAGTGTTTCATTGGAACAAACTATGACATCCGGTTTCCGCTCGCGTTGCAATAAAATGTGTACTGCAGGGGATTGTTCACCACGGCGGTTTTCATAGAAATCGGTGTCCTGAAGTGATAAATATTTTTGTAAAGCTTTCCGAAGTGCAGCCTGATCGGAATAAAACGCTTCCCCTGTAAGAATACAAGCGTCTGAGCCGAGAGTTACTTTCGCAGCGATATGTCCGGCTGCCTGTTCCATGTCAAAGACGTACGAACAAAATGATGCGCTGTCCGGCTGCCTTTCTATAAAAAGCAGCGGAATTTTCCGTGACACAATAGGCTGATATTCTTTTTTGTGGTTTTCAAGACATGAAACAGTCAGAACGCTACAAACCTTCAGCGCAAGCGCTTCTAGTATGTTACGCCTTTCCACGTAAGGAAGATCGTTTGTTAAAAATAACCGTACGGAATACTGCTGGCTTTGCGCATAACGAAGAATACCAGTATATAAATCACAATAGTGCTTCTCTGCAAGGGTGGGAAGCATTACTGCCAGTGTACGGGTAGTTCCCTTACGAAGCAAACTTGCCTTTTCATCGATGGCATAACCCATTGCGATTGCAGTTTGCTCTACAAGCCGTATTTTCTCATAGCTGACACCGGGACGCTTGTTCAACACATTGGAAACTGTGCCGTGGGAAACGCCGGCGGCTTTTGCAATATCCTTTATGGTTGGCATATCATACCTCGAAAAAATTTTTGGTATAGACAAGACTGCTTCGAGAGTTTTTTACAGTTATGTATATAAAATATACACTATTTGTCCGGGGTTGGCAAGAAATAATAGTGGCTTACTTAAAAATGTGACACGTTCCAAAAATTAATTGACACGTTCCAAAAAAAGATTTATGATATATGTAAGCGATTGCAGATTTTTCGACAACATTAGACAGCATTCTGTAATCACTACAGTAAGCAACACAATACATCATGCAAGGAGTATTATTATGGATATTAAGGCGATTCTGCTTGACTTTGACGGTACGGCATTGCAACGCGACCAGGTTTATCTTTCAGTGCGCAATATGAAGGCGCTTCAAAAAGCTATGGATATGGGAGTTGAAGTGATCCCGACAACCGGCCGTGTAGAGGATATGTTTCCGCCTCAGATTGAAAACGATAAGCGGTTTCGTTATTGGCTTACTTCCAATGGAGCACGCGTGGTGGATCGCCATACAGGGGAAATCCTGTACCAATCTCTTTTTACGCCTGAGGAATCTGCGGAGATCTGCCGCATATTTGAAGGTCAGAAAATATATTCGGAAATTTCGGCCAATGGTTTGATTTATATGGAGAAGGAAGTCAATGACCACCTGGAAGATTATCCTGTTCCTCCTCATCATGTCTGGTTTGTAGAAGACGGCCGACAAATACCCGTAGATAAACCGTCGGAATATTTTCTCGAAAATAACATCGGAATTGAAAAAATTAATATTTATGGTGTTCCTGAAGATAAGCAGCTCTCAATAATAGAAGCTTTGCAGACAACGAATTTTCTTCATATTACTGAAGGAGCAGGAAGAGACATCCAGCTTTTCCCCAAACGGCTAAACAGGAGGGAAGCTCTTGAGTGTCTATTTGAAAAACTGGGAATCGGCTACGAACATGTCATGGCACTTGGGGACAGCTATCTGGATGCCCCTATTATCGAGAAAGCTGCCATGGGTGTTGCGGTAGCCAATGCACCTGAAAGTGTAAAGGAAAAAGCTTTCCATGTGACGGCGCCGTATTATGAAGACGGGGTTGGACAGGCGATTGAGAAGTTCATTTTAAAACATCAGGAAGGCCAACCTTCAACTTCTGGCCTGATGACAACTTTTGAGAGTTATGCCCCTAAACATGCACATATGGTTTGCTTTGATTCCGATGGCTGCGTGTTCGATACCATGGAAATAAAGCATAAAGAATGTTTCTGCCCTGTCACAATTCAAGTTTGGGGTTTGCAGCCCATTGCAAAATATATTCGCGAAGCCTGGGAATACTCTAATTTATATTCAAGAGATCGGGGACGCTCTCGTTTTCATGAAATTCTGCTTGTTTTCGATCTGTTGCAGGATCGTGATGAAATCCAGCAGATTGGTTTCCAACTGCCAGACATCACCTCGTTACGTAAATGGGTACAAACTGCACCGGTGCTCAATAACGATGATCTTGCCAGACATGCGGGTGATCCTATAATGAAACGCGCTCTGGAGTGGTCTCTGGAGATGAACAGGCGAGCGGCGCAGATGGTGCATGGAATTCCTCCGTATCCTGCCGTGAGGGAGTGCCTTGAGAAATTGCAGAAGCGGGCGGATATCATCATTGTATCAGCTACACCCCGCGAGGCGCTTTTAAGAGAGTGGGAGGAACATGATTTAATGAAACATGTCCATATGCTCTGCGCTCAGGAGGACGGCTCAAAAAATGAGTGTATCCGTGCATTACGCGGCCATTATGATTTGAATAATATTTTGATGATTGGTGACTCGCCGGGTGATTTAGAGGCCGCACGCGCCAATAATGTATCATTTTATCCCATTGTTCCGGGAAATGAGCTTTCCTCATGGCGCACATTTGCGGATGAAAGTATGGACCGCTTCCTGGAGGGTACGTTCAAGGGCGCATATGAACAATCTATGAGCGAACGATTTAATGATTGCCTTCCACAGATTCCGCCCTGGAAGAAGAAATAGAGAGGTGTTTACTAACGTCTGCAACGATGCCACAGCACGTTTGCATAAATTGCTGAATATCATTCAGTAGAAAAATTAGGAGGAAAGATTATGAAAAAGTTACTCAGTATTCTACTCGTCGCAATCCTGGCCATAAGCCTTGTGGCTTGCCAGCAACAGAATTCGCCGCCTGAGAATCAGACGACCGCCGATTCTCAAACGACCGCAAATCCTCAGACGCCCGCCGAGACGCAACAGGAACCAGCTTCAACCAAGAGCCTTGTTCTGTATACATCTGCCGGAGCATCAGAGTATGAGCTTATCGTCGGACTGTTCAACCAAAAGTATCCGGACATCAATGTAGAAATAGTCAGCGCAGGAACAGGTGAGCTGGCAAGCCGTATAACCGCAGAAAAAGAAAACCCGTACGGTGACGTGCTGATGGGCGGCGGTGCTACTTCGTATATTGGTATAGCTGATATGCTTGAGCCTTACGTTTCTGAGAACACATCTAAACTGTTTCCGGAATTTGTATCCGAAAATGGGCTTTATACCCCTGCTTATGTTAACGTCAACAGTATTATTGTCAACAAGACTCTCATCAAGGAACTGGGTGTAACAATAGATGGATGGGAATCGTTGACCGATGAAAGACTAAAGGGCAAAATTTCTTTTGCAAGCCCGGCTGATTCTTCTTCTGCACTTGAAACTCTCATCAACATGATGACTGCTATGTCTGCTACCGGTAATCCGAATGACGGATGGGACTTTGCTGAAAAATTCCTGAAGAATCTGGATGGCAAACTGGCTTCAAGCTCTTCTGCGGCATACCTCAGTGTGGTTGAAGGTGAATATGCGGTGGGTCTGACCAATGAAGACAAAGCCATTTCCTATATGAAGGAAGGCGCTGATGTTACAGTGGCTTACGCTAAAGAGGGTATTACCCTGAGAACCTCCAATCTCGCAGTGATCAAGGGTGGCAAGAATGCTAATAACGCCCGCTTGTTTGTAGACTTTGTTACATCCAGCGAATGCCAGACAGCCATGGAATCAGATTTGAATGTACGCCCGGCTCGCTCCGATGTTGCAATGACTACCGAAGGCCGTGTAGCGACCTCTGAACTTGTATCTCTTGCATATCCCAAGGATATAAAATCATCCGATATTAAAACTGGATTCCAGGATATGTGGACTCGAATTCAATAAAAAATAACATAACTAAACCGGCACAGTGCCCGAACGTGATAATGCGGGAACTGTGCCGGTCTAAATGGGGGAAGGAATATGGCAGTATCGATTCATATTAAAAACATCATGAAGAAGTATGATGACACTGTAGTCATTTCGGATCTTTCCGCGGATATAAAAAACGGTGAGCTGTTTACGCTGCTCGGACCCTCAGGCTGCGGCAAGACAACACTACTGAGGATGATTGCAGGCTTCAACTCTGTAGAGCATGGTACGATTGCGTTTGACGATAAGGTCATCAACAACATTCCGGTGCATAAGCGCAATTTCGGTATGGTATTTCAGAATTATGCCATATTCCCGAACATGACGGTATACAGGAACATTGAATATGGTCTGAAGAACAAAAAGCTGGATAAAGCCGAAATTAAAAAGCGTGTTGAAGAGATCATGGATGTTGTACAGATTTCTGCGTACCGTGATCGCTATCCAGACAAGCTTTCCGGCGGGCAACAGCAGCGTGTTGCGCTAGCGCGTGCCATTGTGGTTCGTCCACAGGTATTATTAATGGATGAGCCATTATCGAACCTGGATGCAAAACTGCGCCTGGAAATGCGTGATGCGATCCGTGAAATACAGAAGCAGATAGGCATTACTACCGTTTATGTTACCCATGACCAAGAGGAGGCATTGGCTATATCCGATCGCATTGCGGTGATGAACCGCGGTGATATTCAGCAGATTGAAATACCTGAAAACATTTACTCGCGCCCATATAATACATTTGTCGCTGACTTTATTGGTCACTCCAACCATATCATCGGAAACGTAACCGGCCGGAAAGGCTCAACTGCTGTCATTCGGCTGCAGCCCGGTCTGACCATAGAGGTGGACAATGTCAAACCACTTCAGAGTGACAAGGAAATCCTGGTATACGTTCGTCCGGAAGAGTTCATATTTACTTCGAAAGACAGCGGCATGAAGGGAAAGGTCACTATCAAGCGGTTCTTGGGCAAATACATTAATTACTTCATTGACTTGGGAGTTGGTGAACCGATAGAGGTCACTGCCGACACCAGCAGTGCCGAAAAGATTTATGAACCGGGCGAAACTGTTTACCTGACAGTGAATGTCAAGCGCATTAATCTTTTTGCAAAAGATGCGAAAACAACCCTGATAGAGGGGGTAGAGAGTAATGTTCTTTAAGAAGGGCACACGCTTTGATTTCTGGAGTTTTGTGGGACTGGTCTCCCTGGTTGTTTTCGGACTGTTTCTAATCATCCCGGTTGGACGCATGATGGTTTATTCTTTCCAGAATATTGATGGAGCGGGATTTTCATTTGACAATTTCATAAAATTCTTTAGCCGCGCCTATTATACCTCCGCATTGAAAAACAGCGTCTGGATTGTGCTTTGTTCGACAATCCTGGTTATCATCATCGGAGTGCCTCTTGCCTATATAAATACTACGTTCCAAATCCGTGGAAAGAGATTGGTAGATATCTTTATCATCATTTCCATGCTTTCACCACCGTTCCTTGGCGCTTACTCCTGGATTCTGATGTTGGGCAGAAACGGTGTAGTGACTAAATTTTTGGAAAATCTATTAGGCTTAAAAATGCCGAGCATATACGGACCGGGTGGAATTTTGCTTGTGTTCGTGCTGAAATTGTATCCATATATCTATATGTATACGAAGGGTGCGCTGAAAAAGGTCGATGCATCTCTGGGTGAAGCCGCCGAGAGCCTGGGATATCATGGTGTACGCAAGGTATTGAATGTAAGCTTGCCACTGGTACTGCCCACCATACTGGCTGGTGGTACAATCGTTTTTCTTCGTGCATTTGCCGATTATGGTACGCCAAGGTTGATCGGTGAAGGGTATGCAACGCTCCCGGTTATTATTTATCAGGAATGGGTTAGTGAAACCGGGAATAATGCTTATTTTGCCTCCGCGGTGGCAATGATCATGATCCTGATCGCCACGGTTGTATTTTTAGTACAAAAATGGATTTCCGGCAGAAAAAATTATACCATGAGCATGCTCAACCCCCCAAAGCCGAAAAAACTCAAGGGTATTTCAAATATTCTTGCCCATGGGTATGTCTATCTGGTTGTGCTGCTTGCCATACTACCGCAGCTTTACATTATTATCGTATCCTTCCGCAACACCAGAGGAGTTATGTGGGCCGAAGGGTACGGGATAGGTAACTATATCAACGTCTTCAAAAAGTCCATGAGTTCGATTGTAAATACTGTTAACTTTGGAGTTATTGCTATCGTGATCATTGTTATCATGGGGACATTGTTCGCCTATCTGACGGTACGTAGAAAGAACTTTCTTTCCAAGATCCTGGATGTATTTATCATGTTCCCGTATGTTATACCCGGAACGATCTTCGGTCTGATCCTGCTGATGAGCTTCAACCGCAAACCCTTGTTGCTTAGCGGCACTGCGGCGATTATCATTATTTCTTTTGTTATCCGAAGGATGCCTTATACGGTGAGATCCAGTGCGGCTATCCTTCGCCAGATCAGTCCAAGCATTGAAGAGGCTTCAGCAAGTCTGGGTTATGGTTCATTCCAGACCTTTTTCAGGGTGACGATGCCTGTAATGGTTCCTGGTATTGTATCAGGTGCAATTCTGTCCTGGATAACCATCATCAACGAATTATCTTCCACGTTGATGCTTTACACCGGCAAGACTCAAACTATGACTGTTACGATTTTTCAGGAAATCAGCAGAGGAGGATATGGCGCAGCCGCAGCGCTTTCGACGATATTGACCGTCACGATGATCGTATCGCTGCTTCTCTTCTTTAAGCTGACTAAAGCAGAAGATATCGATTTATAATGAAGATATAGCGGGCGCACAAGGTAGCAGGTCTTCTGTGTAGGATTTGAACAACGTCACAGTCCCCCTCCTCTAAGGTGAGGGTTACCGATTGAAAAAGCTGTCAGTGGCGGGTTACAAACCCCACTGACGTTGTTCAAACGCCACGTTTAGGCGTGGCGCACGAAGTGTAGCGTAGGGCGAATTTATTTTGCCCGCAGCGAGGGGGGTATGGGGGCTTGCCCCCATTGGAAATTGAACAGAGAATCATCTCCTTGTGCAGGTCCCAGATAGGGGGCTTATGTACGATATTATTTTTTTGAATGGAAGAATACTGACTGCAGATGGTGTTATTGAAAGAGGTTATGTTGCGGTAGCAAACGGTATCATTGCAGAAGTGGGCAGGGGAGAACCCGGCAACAGGGACGCATCCCAGGTAGTGGAACTGAACGGAAATTATCTGTCCCCGGGGTTTATCGATACCCATACCCATGGCGCCGGGGGTAGTGACTTTATGGACGGAACCGTGGAAGCCGTTGTCACAGCTTCGCGTATGCACTTGCGGCACGGTACCACTACACTTTGTCCAACCTCAGTGGCCAGCAAAGATGAGGAACTGTTTCCATTCTTCGACAGCTACGAAAAAGCAAAAGACATTCGTCAAAACATGCCTCATTTGGCGGGTATCCATTTAGAGGGACCTTATTTTTCACCCGCACAGGCGGGAGCACAACAACCCGAATGTATGAAACAGCCTTTTCCGGATCACTATAAGCGCATTTTGGAGCGAAGTCACGGCAACGTCATACGATGGTCGTCCGCTCCTGAAGTCCCTGGTGTCATGGAGTTGGGCGATATATTAACTGAACAGGGTATACTGCCTTCCATTGCGCACACCGATGCTGATTCGACTTTGGTGGAACATGCAATGCAACATGGGTACAGGTATCTGACTCATTTTTATTCTGGCATGTCACAGTTGAAAAGGGTGAATGGTCATCGGGTTTTGGGGGTTGTAGAAGCCGGTTACCTATATGACGATCTGTTCATTGAGCTGATTGCGGACGGCATTCATCTGCCTCCCGATTTGCTGCGTCTGATCTTGAAATGCAAGGCTCATGACCATATTTCATTGGTAACGGACAGTATGCGTGCAGCTGGCATGCCTGAGGGACCATCTGTACTGGGAAGCCTTCAGAATAATTTTCGTGTGATTGTAGAAGACGGCATAGCAAAATTACCTGATCGGCAGAGCTTTGCAGGAAGCGTTGCCACGGCGGACCGACTGATACGGGTTATGGTGCAGGAAGCGGGCTTACAAATGTATGAAGCAGTGAAAATGATGACAATAAATCCCGCAAAATTATTGCGTATCGATCATATCACCGGCAGCATCTGTACAGGAAAAGCCGCGGATCTGCTGGTATTTGACGAAAATGTCGAAATCCTGCAGGTATATGTGGATGGAATACGAGTGAACTTATAGTATCCATCCAGGAAAAACATGTGAGAGCCTTTGTAAAACGGATTGCTAAGGCAAATACTAAAACAGACAAAAATGAAAGGATATGATGGATGATGAGAATTCATATATTAAAAACGGTGGAACAGATGGGTGCTGATGCGGCACATTTTATTGCTGAAAAACTCAGAAGTGCAATAGGGACACAGGGGTATGCACGGTTGCTGCTGTCCACCGGTGCGTCCCAGTTCGAGATGATTTCCTCTCTGATCACACAGGATGTGGATTGGAGCAAAGTAACCATGTTTCACTTGGACGAATATGTCGGACTGTCGGAAACACACATCGCATCCTTCCGCAAATATCTGAAGGAGCGCTTTACAAGCAAGGTCAACATCAAAGAGGCTATCTATGTCAACGGTGAAGGGGATGTTGCGCAAAACATAGCCTATATCACAAAGCGCCTTTGCGAAGCACCGATTGATGTTGCGGCCATTGGAATCGGTGAAAACGGTCACATTGCCTTTAATGATCCTCCGGCTGATTTTGAAACACAGGAAAGCTATATCGTGGTCAATCTTGATGACAAATGTAAAAACCAGCAGGTTGGTGAAGGCTGGTTTGCAACCATTGGAGATGTTCCGCGTCAGGCCATATCCATGACGGTAAGTCAGATCCTGAAGGCAAAATGCATCGTCAGTGTGGTGCCCCATGCGGTGAAAGCTGATGCGGTAAGAAATACGCTGATGCAGCAGGTGAACAACATGGTACCGGCCACGATAATGAAGACACATCCCGACTGGAACTTATACCTGGACAGCCAGTCTGCTCAGTATATAACCGTTTTGCCGGACTAACAGAGCTTTGAATTTATCCGGTATATCGTTTTGTAAGCGTGAAAAGATAACTTAGGAATATGCTACACTATTTATCAAGAATAAATCGGTGCCAATTTTATGACACCGATTTATTCTTTTGGCACTGTTTACAATATCGAAAATGGCTGGATGTAATATTTGAAAGGTTGCTGTGATATTTTACTGTTATTTAAGCATCTGATTATTCTGAAAAAAATCTTTCCAGGGATCATTGCCAATAGCCCTCGAGAGTGCTTCTGACAGGCTGATGCCATCTGGGGAAACCGTGTCTAGCTCATCCCAGGAAATCGGCATGGATACCTTGGCTCCTTTTCTCGCTCTAAGTGAATAAGGGGCTACACTTGTTGCGCCTCTGCCATTCCGAATCCAGTCAATGAATATTTTTCCTTTTCGATTAGTCTTTCTGACATTACTTGTATACTGATCAGGCCACTTTTGCTCCATCACTTCTACAACACGTCTTGAAAAATCGTGAACGGTATTCCAGTCCGCGACCGGCTTTAGCGGAACGACCACATGAAATCCCTTGCCGCCGCTGGTCTTTAGGTAGGAGTTCAGTGACAATTCAGCAAGAATGCTTTTGATATCTCGCACCCCCTGACGGATCCTGCTTAAATCCATTCCCTCGTCCGGATCCAGGTCAAATACCATCATATCCGGTTTCTCCAGCTCTTCCACACGGCTTCCCCAAGTATGAAATTCCAGTGTTCCCATCTGCACTTCCGATATCAGTCCTGATGCGTCCTCAATATAGAAGTACTCGTCCGTTTCTCCATCACCGGTAGTAATGGGTATTGTTTTAACTCCTTTATTACTTGAGTTAGGATGTTTCTTAAAGAAACATGTTTGTGATATTCCCTTGGGACAACGCACAATGCTCAGGATTCTATGACTTACATACGGCAGCATGCGTTCAGAGATCCCTGCATAATACCGGATCACATCTTCTTTTGTGATTTCGGGATCATCAAACAGGATCTTTTGCGGATTTGTAATCTTTACTCCTTCTATCATGATTCCGTTTTCATCTGCTTTCATTGTTTTTTCCACTTTCTGAATGGATGATGGAGGCTCTGTCTCTTCTTCAGCTTTTTCCATAATGATTTCCCTGGGATATTTATCTGTCCGTATCCCTTTAAAGCTTGCCTGTCTCAACAGATGCTCTTTTGTCCATTCAGCAAATCTGATTTCAGCAACTAATTCGGGTTCAAGCCAGATTAGTTTTTCATTTGATTTCGATTTAGGTTCGGATTCGAAAGGCGGATCTATTCTTTTTAATATCTCGAATTTTTTTACAAGATCCTTTTCATCCGACTCACTGATACCGGAACCGACACGACCGGCATACACGAATTTCCCACCCTCATACAAGCCAAGCAGAAGTGAGCTGATCCCATTTGTTTTTCTATCGGAAATGGAATATCCTCCAATGACAAATTCCTGCCTCTTATCACATTTCAATTTGATCCAGTCACCATTCCTTGTGCCGCTGTATATGGAATCCAATTTTTTGCCTACGATGCCCTCCATATTTGCCTCACAGCTTACGTCAAAACTATCCTTTCCGTTTCCTATAATATGGCGGCTGTAATGGAGATTTCCGGGTGCATCCTTCATCAGGTCTTCAAGCATTTCCTTTCGGTCAACCAAACGGGATCCGCGGATGTCCACCCCGTTCAGTGCAAGGAGATCAAAGACAATATAGGTTAGGCTTTTTACCCCGGGATTTTTCATATAGTTCTGAAGAGCATTAAAATCGGACTTGCCCGACTCATCTGTAACTACCATTTCTCCATCCAGAACCATTGCCCTTCCCGCAGCCCAGGAAATAAGAATTGGAGTAATAGCATGAAAACGTTTTGTATAATCATGATTGTTTCTCGTTAATAACCGGGCACTGTTACCTTCCACAAATGCCATAATCCTGTAGCCATCGTATTTCAACTCATAGAGCCAATCCTCACCTTCAGGAACTGTTTTGACTAGTTTAGCGAGCTGAACCTCGGCAGTGCTAAATGGATTCCTTGTTATTTTTTCATCTTCTCCTTCTTCGATTTCCATCATTGTGCGCCCGGTTCGGATACTGGTCGTAAATTCTGATATTCCATCGGTGGTTTTGACATACTCATCTTTTTCTTTTAGTAAAATCCAATTAATCTTTTCCTCGCCTGATTTTGCTTTCAAACGGATCAAAGCCCATTTTCCCTTAAGTCGTATTCCTCTCAGAATAAACTTTAAAGCGCCTTTACGAAGTCCTTCTTCAACATCTCCGTGAGGCTCCCAGTAGCCTTCGTCCCATAGCATGACGATGCCTCCGCCATACTCACCCTTTGGAATAGTACCCTCAAAGTTCTTGTATTCTAATGGATGGTCCTCCACCTGTACGGCTAATCTCTTATCGTGAGTATCAAAGGAGGGCCCCTTGGGTACCGCCCAGCTCAATAGTACTCCATCCCATTCCAGACGCAAATCATAGTGCTCTCTGCGGGCCATATGATGCTGGATAACAAAGCTCAGACCACCTTCGGAAGCTTCTGCTTTACCTTCGGGTTCAAAAGTTTTTTCAAAATCTCTTTTCTGGTGGTACTCATTTAATTTCAATGTCATACATCACGCAGTTTCCTTGTCTTTTTTGGCTTTACTAACGCTTGCTTTCAAGGCCTCCATGAGATCAACAACTTTATTGACATTTTCCGTTTCAGCAGAAACAATTTCTTTCCCGGAAATTTTTGATTCAATAAGGTTGTGAAGTTTGGCTTGATATTCATCCTTATATTTTTCAGGATCAAAAGGCGTATCCATGGAGTTGATCAGCACCTTTGCCAAATTCAGCTCTTGTTCGGATACCTCAGGCTTTGCGTACTGTTTTTGAAGCTCCCTGATGTCATCAGCATAGAACATCGTGGAAATAAGGATACCCTCTTCTCTGGGGATAATCGCCATCAATGTGTCCTTTGTTCCCATAACGGCCTTGCCAATCGCAATCTTCTGCTCATCCATCAATGCCGATCGGAGAAGCTCGAAGGCTTTTTCACCTCCTGCCTCGGGTGCGGCCTGATAGGTCTTGTCATAGAAAACGGGAGAGATTTGGTTCAATTGGGCGAAGTGCAGAATCTGAATGGATTTCTCCTTTTCCGTCTTAATCTTTTCAATTTCTTCTTCCGTGATAACGACGTACTTGTCCTTGTCATACTCGTATCCTTTAACAATATCGTTTGAAGAAATCTCCTTACCACAATGGGCACAGGTTTTTTTGTACCGGATGCGGCTATTGTCTTCCTCATGCAGCTGATTGAAATGGATATCATTATCCTGAGTGGCTGTGTACATCGCTATTGGAATTGCAACCATACCGAACGTTATAACCGATTTGCGTGATACCATAATAAAATCGCCTCCAATGATTGTAGGAATACGCTCAGTGTGACGTTATTGCTTTGCTTTTTCTTTCGGTTCACTTTGATTATTGAAATCAGATCCTGCATTGTTTGGGTTAATATTTTTCTCCGATTTATTCCTGGATTTTGTTTTTGACGATACTTTATGATCTTTATTTCCTTTGTGGCTCATAGCTTCATTCTCCTTTTTCTATATAGTTTTATTTATTATTTCACAGAATCTGATTAATAAAACCTATCAGATATTGCCATAACGATTGAGCATCTCTCCTGGAATATTTATCGATAGAAAGCTCATAATAGTATCGGATGCAGTAGTTGATCAATATAGTAAGTGATATATTGATTATGTGTCCGCAGTGCTGAAGGGTGTGGTTTAGTATCTAAGCTGGAGGCTATACCACGTGTACTATGGATAACCATTTATGGTTATTACAGTATGCTTGGTGTTGGTATAGTATTCATTCCAAGGCTGGGAGATGATTAAGTTGGATAATTTCTTCAACTTCAATCCCGCAGATGATTACAGCTTTTGTTTTACAAGAAATTGTAGAATTGGAGCTGATCCTACGGGATGGCCAATGGTGATTCGGGCAGTAATTGAATGACAATGGCTCACCTTAAATGAATTAATGCTGGCGTTACAGGTAGTTAAACCGAACATCTGAAGCAGCAGGGAGGATTCCATCAGGAATTCCTCCCTGTTCATTTTTATTGAACAACGTCACAGTCCCCCTCCTCATGGCTCTTTTGCTTATGCAAAAAGCCTTGGTGGGGGTAACCGATTGAAAAAGCTGTCAGTGGCGGGTTACAATCTCCCACTGACGTTGTCCAAACGCCACGTGAAGCGGGGCGCGTAGGCGTAGCCTGCATGAGCATGTGCCGGATTCATTCCGGCATAAGCATGTAGCTTAAATTGAAAGATAATGATTGTTTCCGCTTTCTGCATACTTTATCTAATTTTCGAACCGCTTGTAGAATAAGGTGCAAGTTTGCTATACTAAATAGAATACCAGAAACAAAAGAAGGAGGGGACTCATTTGAGTACCATAGCACCAACCAGAGAACAGGCGTACCGGCTGTTGGAAAAATACAATAAGAATGACAGTCTTATTAAGCATGCTCTGACTGTAGAAGCGGTCATGAGGCATTTTGCAATTATTTTAAATGAACGGGATCAGGAAAAATGGGGTATTGTTGGACTAATACATGATGTCGATTATGAAATGTATCCGGAACAGCATTGTGTAAAGGCAAAAGAAATACTTTCGGAGAATAAGTGGCCGGAGGATTACATACATGCAATACAGAGTCATGGCTGGGGAATATGCTGTGATGTAGAGCCTTCTGAAAGAATGGAATGGGTTCTGTTTACTATTGATGAGCTTACAGGTCTGATTGCAGCAACTGCTTTAATGCGGCCAAACAAAAGTGTTCTTGATCTGGAACTGAAGTCTGTAAAGAAAAAGTGGAAGCAAAAAAGCTTTGCTGCGGGGGTAGACAGGGACATTATCGCACAGGGAGCAGAGAGGCTCGGGCTTGAACTGGATTACATTATAGAGGAAACAATACGGGGGATGTAGACTGTTGCTGAAAGCATAGGGCTCAAAGGCGAATAGGGAAAACAGGCCATTTGAAGTGTCACAACATAACAATAATGGTATAATGATATTGTACGACAAGTGGAAAAGAAGCGGGGTAATGTGAGAGGATAAGATGAGAGACTATTTTGAAGTACTGCAGATAGATGAGAATGCAAATGCCTCTGAAATTGAGAAGGCTTACCAGGAAATGCTGATGAAATACCCTGCAGAGCAGTATCCTGCAGAAAACAACCAAATTGAAAAAGCATACCAATTACTGATGAATCCATCGTTGTTTGATGCTTGCCGGGATTTTCACTGCATGAATCATGCTTCAAAGCAGGTTTATAAGCTTGCGGAGCAGTCAATGGAAGACGGCTTTTATTCAGAAGCAATCAAAATACTGGACAAAGCGATCAGGACAGAAAACCATAATACACACCTGTATTACCTTCTAGGAATAGCATGTCTGAGAACGGAGAAATACACCAAGGCTATTAAAGCATTTGAACTGTTGCTGAACAGGTATCCATATGATACGGACTTGCTGCTGTATCTGACAGAGGCCTGTATTGCAAATGAAAACTATAAAAAAGCAGTTACTTTTGCAAAAACTGGCTATGAACGGAATAAGGATCATGTTATGTTTGCGTTGTTTCTGGCAAAAGGTTACTTGCATACCGGTAAGCTTGCTGAAGCTGAGGGGATTTTAAAGGAAGCATATCAAAATCCTGCATTTGAAGAAAAAAAGCATAGGATCTGCGCACGATTGGTGTTTATTTTATCGCTGGAGAAGAAATTTTCAGAAAGCATTCAATATATGGAAATGCTTCCTGATATTCAAACAGATAATGAAGAGAAGCTGGATTCAGGTGATATGTTGTTCAATGCACTGGACTTCTATCTTGAAAATCAGATGTATTTAGAGGCAAATAAATGCATGAGTGTCATTATGAAGCTATTACCTGACCGTGAAGATATTGTAGAGGCGAAGAAGAAAATTGAAATGATTCTGGAGCTTGAACCGGAGTTTTGCAGATTTGAGGAGGATGACACGATTCCGGACGGGTTGGTGGCGCTGATTGTCAATGAACTCTTTCCGGAAACCTCAGAAGGGATGACAGAGCGGCAGAGGGAAGCATATACAGTGATGAATGAATATCAACTTCTGCACGATTATACTGAATACCTCATGCCAATAAGATATATGAAGAATAAGTACCCTAATTTATATCGTTTAAAGGAAGAATTTCTTAATGATATGCAGAATTCAAAAAAGAGAAGGATATTGACCACCAGATATCAGGCACTTGTCTATAAATATCAGGATACCTTCGAGGAATTGATGGAACAGTGGGACGAAGACTATGGGGATGAGTATGCCGATGAGTATGACGGGGAAGAACCTGAGAATTTACCCGACACAAAGGAGAAACGGTCTGCAGAACTTTCAGGGAAGAAGCATGGTGTCACTGAGGAAATGTCTAATATAAGGCCTTTTATCCGAAAGGAGGACATTGCTGAAAGTAAAAGCACATGCTCTTGCGGAAGCGGGAAACAATACAAAAACTGCTGCGGCAAGAAGAACAAAACGCATCAGGATGACTGATAAAGGATATATATCGTCCAAAAGGGCCGGATTGATTGAGAAAATCCGGCTATTCTCTTGAAAGCAGCTTTGAAACGTGTTCGTTCTCCACGATTTCCTCAATGGAGTTAATCCCGGATTGCTTGAGTATTTTCATTACATTCAGGTTGTCAAAAGGGGTCATGATCAGAGAATCCTCTCCGAAATCGTTTACCATATTCCTAGCCTTATCAACGTTGATATTGGTTCTTGGACCACCAACACAGCCGCCGACACAGCCCATTCCTTCTATAAAGTTGGCGCCGATGTCCTTATTATTCGTTAAATCGTCTAGTACTTCCTTACAGCTTTTAACACCGTCAACCTTTCGGGATTTTAGCTTAATCAGTCTTCGGGGCTCCAGTCTGTTTACGACCGTTTTTACCGAGAAGCTTACGCCGCCGGTTCTGGCATAAAGGCGGCCACCAAGTGAGGCCTGGTCTTTTTCATCAGCCGGCAGTTCCTCCAAATGGATGTCAAGGGCGGAAAATACTTCTGACAGCTCTCTGAAATTAACGACAAAATCAATGGCACCCTTCAACTCCGGTTCATTGATTTCGGTTTTCTTGGCTATACATGGCGCTATGAACACTACCTTTGCATCCTTATACATGCTTTTAAGGAACCGGCCGGATGCGATCATCGGTGAGACGGAAGGTGACATGTGCTTATACATATCCGGATAGCCTTTCTTTGTGAGGTTGAACCAGATCGGGCAGCAACAGCTGGTCAGGTAGAAATCCTCTTCGGTTTTAACAAGGTGACTGAACTCAAAAGCCTCCCGGATGGTCAGTATATCTGCAAACATGGCAACCTCAATCATGTCTGAAAAGCCCATAAGCTTGAAAGCGGTTCTGAGCTGTCCCATGGAGACATTATCGCCGAATTGCCCGACTATAGCAGGAGCTACGGCAGCAAATACAGTGGATCCTTTGTCCTTCAGCAGGTTGACAAGAGGCAGGAATTCGATTTTATCGGCCAATGCACCGAAATCACAGCCGGTGACACAATTCCCGCAGCTGAGGCATTTGTCATTTACGATAACCGGACCTTCACTTCTCTGGTAAATTTGCGCTTCGTATTTGCACATATCTTTACAGTTTTCACTATCACAATATTCGCATACACCTTGTATTTTTGCGACAATGGGCTCACTTATCGATTCGGATCTACCGACGATATCAAGCTCATCCTTGAATTCAGCATTTCCGGAGGGGTTCTGACCCATTGCGATCCGTATGTGATCTTTGATAAAGGACATGTCTTCCTCATTGAAGCTGAACTTTTCTTTGATTTCGGAGGCAAGATGGTTCAGATCGTCATTGTTTTTTAAACCGCCGTTCCAATACCTTTTCACAAGCTCTCCAAATATTTTCATTCTCTTTTCCTGAAACCCGTTAAAACGATTTTCGATATGAAACACCCTTCCTTTGCTCTCTCTATAATAACAGTATTTTATCCATCTTCGATTACAATATTTTTGAACCTCTTAGAACCTTGTAAAACACGATCATAAATGTGAAAAACACCATTCCAACGAAACCAAAAGCCTTCAGACCGACGAATATTGCTACAAGTGTTGCAACCGGGTGAATTCCAAGTGATGTAGATACGATTTTCGGCTCTACAATCTGACGTACAATGCTGATCAGAACAAACAAAACAAGAATGCCGATACCGGTAAAATAATTGCCTGCTAATATATAGATCAGCGCCAGAGGTAAGTATATAATACCGATGCCGAGTATAGGAAGGACATCTGCAACAGCACAGATGATACTGAGTATCACATTGTATTTCACACCTAATATGGAAAAACCGATAAGCGTTTGGACAAAGGTAAGAAAATAGATAAAGAAATATGCTTTTACATATTGTGTCAGCATTTTGATGCCCTGATTCCATACTTTTTCAAACTTCTGCCTTCCATCTTCGGAAAAAATGGAAACCGTTCTTTTCTTGATACTTGTCATATCTCTAGAGAAGAAATAAGTGGATAGGATAACGATAAATATGACGGTAATCCACATGGGAACTGACATCGCAATGGACAGAAACGTACTCAGGCTTTTACCGACGATGTCCACGCTGTTTTTCAGAAGGCTGGATAGTTGGCTGCTATTTTTTTCGATAAAAGCAGGGTCGATTTGCTGAAAATAGAGCCCGATTTCTTTGATTAAATTGCGGGCAGGGTTCAAAACAATTTCCAGATTGGCACTGGAAAGGTTTATGAGAAGTTGCCTGGCTTCGAATATGATACTGTAGAATAGCAGCGACAGAAGAGCGAACAGGATAATATATACGGCAATGGAAGCAAGAAGCGCCGGTACATTCCGTTTGAACTTCAATCTGGTTCTGAAAAATTTTGTTACAGGTTGGATCAAAAAAGCGATTGCAAAGGCAAGAATAAAAGGGAATGTAAATGTCCTGGTGCTATAGAGCAAGATAAACAGGACAGTGTATATTCCGACAAATATGCCCAGATTCTTCAGGTCATTGATAAACGCTTTATTAAACATGCTTTACCTCGGTATTTGCAGTGACATGAATTCCTAATATTGAAGTTACTATAAAGCTGAATAAATGTCAAGAAAGCTCACTTGTTTGTTTTAAAGGGATTTTGCAGGGTATTTATTTATATGAGTTTTTGCTGGTAGCTTGCACAAAATATATATGATATGTGAGGTGGAAATGTGATTTACAATATACTGATCGGCGGAGCAGCCGGACAGGGAATGGACACCCTTGCCGCAGTATTCGAAAAGCTGCTAAAAAGGAAGGGGTTCCATATACTAACAATCAGAGATTATATGTCCAGAGTACGTGGTGGACATAATTTTATGCAGATCAGATTTGGTAACCGGAAAATTTATTCACACTCTGACGAGTTGGACGGTATCATCGCACTAAATGAAGAAACACTGGAACTGCATATGGGAAGGCTGAAATCCGGCGGGTTTGCCGTTTCCGATGAGGAAGTGGCTTACGACGATCACAGACTCCATAAACTGCCGTTAAAGAAGGCTGCCAAAGAATTGGGAAACATAAGGGTATCAGGAAGCATTGCTCTCGGTGCAGTCTTTGCCCTTCTTGGAATTGATTTCGAGGGTATTCATGCGATATTTGAAGAAAGCTTTTCAACAGAGGCGGCAGCAGTTAATCTTTCTGCTGTAGAAAAGGGAAGCAGCCTCGTAGAAAAAGGAACCCACACTGTTTCACCGAATGGTGACGGGAGCTTGCTGATCAACGGTAATGATGCTGTTGCACTCGGAGCACTGGCGGCCGGATGCAAATTCTACTCCGCTTATCCAATGACACCTTCTACGAGCATTATGAATTATCTTGCATCGAAAATGTTTGACGCTGAAATCGTTGTGGAGCAGGCGGAGGATGAAATAGCGGCGATCAATATGGCAATCGGTGCATCCTTTGCCGGAGTGCGGGCAATGACAGGAACCTCCGGAGGTGGATTTTCCCTGATGGTGGAGGCACTTGGATTGTCGGGAATGATGGAACTTCCTCTGGTGGTTGCTGATGTTCAAAGACCTGGGCCGGTGACCGGTTTGCCGACGAGGACGGAGCAAAGCGACCTAAAATTTGTTGTCTCTGCTTCCCATGGAGAATTCCCAAGGATGGTAATAGCGCTCAGAAATCCGGAGGATGCATTCAATCAGACCATAAGAGCTTTTGATCTGGCGGATCGGTATCAGCTGCCTGTTATATTGCTCAGCGACCAGTTTCTGGCAGATACAACAGTGACAACAGAGCCATTTAAGTTTGACAAAGCGGAGAACCGTTTCATGGTTCATCTATCGAATGAGCAGCTGAAGGAGTATAAAAGGTACGAATTGTCGGAATCGGGAATATCACCGAGAATCGTCCCCGGAAAATACGAGGGAGTTGTGTTTACAGCAGATAGTGATGAGCATGATGAATACGGACACATCACAGAGTCTGCTGAAGTGCGGGTACAACAAACGGATAAGCGTATGAGGAAGCTGGAGCTCCTGAAAAATGAGCTTCAGGAGCCTGAATATATTGGTGGTGAGGCTTGTGAAGTTCTGCTGCTGGCTTGGGGTTCCACCTGGGGTCCGGTGAAGGAAGCGGTTGATATGTTGAATCGTACCGGCGGGCAAAAATATGGTGCTTTGGTATTTGGGGACATATGGCCGTTGCCGGTGAAGCTGCTGAAGGAAAAAGCGCAAAAGGCATCCAGACTGATCAATGTGGAACAGAATGCCACCGGACAGCTGGCTTCACTGATTTCCGAGGTAACAGGGTTATTCTGCACCGAAAGCGTTTTAAAATATGACGGACGTGCGATCAATGCCCGAGATATCTATTCAAAGGTAAAGGAGCGTGAAACCGATGTGTGATAGTCTGTTTAGTATCTCTGAAACGGCATGGTGCCCGGGTTGTGGGAATTTTGAAATTATTGCGGCATTGAAAAGTGCTCTCGAAGAGCTGGGGAAAAAGCCTCATGAGGTGCTGCTGGCTGCCGGTATCGGGCAAGCTGCCAAGACACCGCAGTATCTGAATGCCAACGGCTTCTGCGGTCTGCATGGAAGATCTCTTCCTCCTGCAGCTGCCGCCAAAATAGTCAACAGTGCTTTAACGGTTATTGTGGATACGGGGGATGGGGACTCCTATGGCGAAGGCGGAAACCATTTTATACATAATATACGCAGAAATGTAGATATTACACACTTTGTCCACGACAATCAGATCTATGGACTAACGAAAGGTCAGGCTTCACCGACAACCGATCTGAACATGGTTACGACCGTTCAACCGGCCGGTTCCATGAATGAACCAATGAATCCTGTGCTGTTGGCGATTACACTAGGTGCCGGTTTTGTTGCCAGAGCATTTACGGGAAACCGTGAACAGCTTGTGTCCATCATGAAGGAGGCCATTAATCACAGGGGATATGCCCTTGTTGATATTTTACAGCCCTGTGTGACCTTTAATAAAATAAATACATATCAATGGTACAATAAAAGAGTTTATAAGCTGCCGGAGGAGTATGACCCTTCAAATAAGCTTGCCGCAATGGAGAAAGCCATGGAATGGGGAGACAGGATACCGACAGGCATTTTATTTAAACAGGAGAAGGAAACCTTCCAGGATAAGCTGGACTTCCTTAGAGAAGGTCCTCCATTGGTAGACAGAACTGTTGATTTGAATAAAATTAAGAGCTATATGAATGATTTTATATAGTGCATTTAAAAAAAACGGAGGATGAGCAAATGGATAAGATGAAAAGTATACTGAAATTTGCAATGAGAATGGAAAAGGATGCCGCTGACTTCTATGAGTATTATGCGGAAAAAGCGGAATCGGAGAAAACAAAGTCCCTTTTTTCCGAGTTGGCTCAGATTGAGAAACAACACTACCATATACTGAACAAGAAATTTGAAGAACTGAAGTATTCTGAGCCGCCGCAAACCATATCATGGGTGGTGGATGATAGCTCTAAAGCGCAGGATCCTCACATTCTGGCAGACAACTCTGACACGATACCTGTTATTCCGGGGGCGGATGCGGATCTGTCCATCATACGTATGGCTTATTTAATTGAACATGACTTCGCCTATTTTTACAGTAAGGCCGTGGATGCAGTAGAGGAACCTGATGCAAAGAAGTTCCTGCAGGAACTGGCCCAATGGGAAAACCAGCACACGGAAATGTTCCATTCCAGCTACCAGAACTTGCTGAAAAAAAGCTGGAACGATATTACAGATCTGATTCTGTAAAACAAAAATTAATTACCTTGATCATCTGAAATGGGGGCAATAACTGAGCTTTAAGTGTGAAGAGTTCTGATTATTGCCCTCTTGATTCTCTGTATTTCCCAGGCGTTACACCGGTTGCTTTTTTGAAAACCTTTGTAAAATAGCTTTGGTCCTCAAAGCCAACCATACATGATACATCGGTCAATGGTATGCTGATATCCGAAAGCAGATTCTTGGCAGCATTTATTCGAATCTTGTTCACGTATGAAACGAAGGTGGTATTCATTTCATTTTTAAATATTTTACTGAAATAGGATGAGTTTAGAAAGACCTGACCGGCTACTTCTTCAAGTGTTATTCTTTTATTAAAATTCCGTTTAATATAATCAAGAGCTTTATAAATCGTATCCTTGTGACGAACATCTGCCAGGTTGAACACACAGTCGGTAAATCTGGCCATGATGTTGGAAAGCCAGGATGATAACTCTTCAACGGTTTTAAAGGCATGAATATCGGAAAGATATCTGAAATTCAGACCGAACACTTCTTCGATATCGGCACCGCCTTCAACGGCAGCTCTCGAAAGTAAAACAACCAGTTCCAGAACTCTTGCCTTAATAACACTGAAATCCTTACCCGAAGAGAAGAAAATATGTCCCAGTATTTCATTCAGAATTTTCTGTGAGGAGGATTTGTCACCCAGTGCAATTTTTGTAAGGAGCTCCTTTTCCTTCTCCAGAGGATATGGAGCTAAAGAAGATTCGGTATAACCGGACTGCTTGATTTGCTGCACAGCTTCAGATATTCCCGCCTGTTGTTCATAATACTTCCGTTGGCCTTCAAGAAGGGTTTGGTTGGCACTGATATCGCCGGCAATAATGAGCAGTAATTCGGATAGACTGTTCACAACATCAGGTTGAATCACAGGAATGGTTTTGATATATTGATGAAGCTCTTCCATTTCATCTTCACTGATACCATTTTCCCGAATCAATTCCTCCAGTAAAAATTCGTCAGGATTGACCATTAAAACAGGACCGCCTATCAATGCACCTTTCATAATACCGTCATTTACGATGGGTGATGCCCAATGGATCAACCCCATCGGGCAGAAATAGACATACTTGCCGTCAAATCTTTCAGCTTGATAGCTTCCGTACAAATGAACGTTAGCGCAGTCGGTAAACTTTTTGGAAAGGGTATTGGTATTTTTGCAAAAAGAACAAAGTCCGTAATGATCACAAGATTTGTATAAGACTTCACCTCTTGATCCTATTATGGAGCATTCGATACCTGTAGCTCGAGTATAATTTACTACATGCTTTTTAGCTTTTTCCATGTCAAAATCTATTTCATTTGTTTCGTTGTTCAACTAGGTATCCTCCGGCTGAAATACGACATTCCCTAATAATATAATACAATAAAACTATAGGATTATAAATGGTAATGTTTTTAATGAATGAACAAAATGCTAGCGCATTTATGTTCTTCGCTAGGGAACCTTATGGTTCCCTTCGACGGAGCTACCGCTCCTGAGCACCCTCCTTAGACCGGGAAAGGGGAGTCCCCTTTCCAAACCCCATGTATAAGAAACTGAAAACAATAATTTCCTATACATAAAAACAGGGGAGATACAAAATCCCCCCTGTGCTGTATTTCTCTGATAAACAATTATGCCTGACAAGCTTTTACTGCAGCATCCGCAGCGGAAGCTGCATCGTGGGTATATATGTCTGCTCCAATATTTTCGGCAAAGCTCTGTGTTACAGGTGCACCACCGATCATGATAGTAACCTTGTCACGAATACCAGCTTGAACAGCTGCGTTGATTACATTCTGCATTTCGCCCATCGTAGTGGTAAGAAGCGCAGAACAAGCGATAATCTGTGCATTTTCTTTAATTGCACTTTCAATGAACTTTTCTGCCGGTACATCAATACCAATATCAATAACTTCAAGGCCTTTGCCTTCCATCATCATTCTTACAAGGTTTTTGCCGATGTCATGAAGGTCACCTGCAACGGTACCTAAAATGACTTTACCTGCAGCCTTAACACCACTTGCAGCAAGTAATGGCTTCAAAAGCTCTGTACCTGCATTCATTGCTCTTGCAGCGATAA
>JAEZLF010000307.1 GCA_023435925.1 Bacillota bacterium | reverse complement strand
CCCAGCATTTCTTGTATGGATCTCAAATCAGCGCCATTCTCCAGCAGATGTGCCGCAAATGAATGTCTTAATGTATGAGGCGTTATATCCTTGCTGATCTTTGCTTGATTCTTATACTGTTTTATGATCTTCCAGAATCCCTGCCTGGTAAGTCTTCCACCATTGACATTAATAAATAATGCCTTCTCCTCGTTGTTTTGAATGAGCATCGGTCTTGCTTTATTTAGATAGTTCTTCAATGCGGAAATCGCCATTGAGCCGATGGGAATCATTCTTTCGCGGGTACCCTTATTGCATTTGATAAATGCCATATCCAAATTCAGATCCTGTATATCCAGCTGTATCAGTTCAGATACCCTTATACCTGTAGCATACAGCAATTCCAGCATGGCCTTGTCTCTGAAGCCTTTTAGATCAACGCACTGGGGCTGTTCCAGTAAAAGCTCCACCTCCTCCGTTGATAATATCTGCGGAAGTTTCTTCTCCACCTTGGGAGATTCCAGCTCGGATGTGGGATCGTGATCGATAAGATCATTCTTGGCTATGTACTGATAAAAAGATCTTATCGATGCCAGATTTCTGGATATGGTCGATGTCGCACGCCCTTTTTTCTGAAGATAAAGCAAATAGGCAATAACCGTTGTCTTGTTTGAGTTGGATATGTTCTGAAGGTTAATTCCCTGCAGGTAAGTGAAATACTGCTCAATATCTCTCCGGTAAGATTGCAGTGTGTTCAACGATAGTCTTTTATCCCTTTCCAGGAAAGTAACAAACCTTTTAACCAAAGCTTCCATGTGTACTACCCCTTCTTTATATAAAAATTGTAATTTATACCTAATAAATGCTTAATTAAAATGATTTTAATACATTTTGCATAATAATAAAAGAAATATTTTCAATTATAACGATTTATTAACTTTTCTTTATATTATTATTCCGCAAAACTACGCAATTATCAATAATTAGTTGTTTATGTAAATAGTATATACTAATTTAAGGTATTTATACTTATTTTTTATATTTTTGTATATTTTGTTTACAACGTTACAATCGGCGCAATCATCCGGACCAGTACCGGTGTAATATATGCATCCAATATTACACCCGAAAGAATGATGCAGCTAAAAAACAACGTTACAAAGCAATATGATATAAAGGTTCCCTTTAAACTATCCTTTAAACTATCATTGGCAGATCTGTTCTTTGCGATATGAATGGAAAAATTAATACCATTAACACCAATGGCGATCAGGCAAGGAACAATAATGATTTCCTTCGGCAGCAGCGTAAATATGGTAAACAGGACTCCTTTCATCCCCATTACATTCATGATAAAGCCGGAACAAAAGCCGGTTATGAAGCCCTTCACTCCAAGAATGATAAAAATGAATGGGATACCTATGATGGTTACCCCTAAAATCCATAGGATACCAATCAGCTTGATATTTTCCATCAGTGATGCAGAAAACAATTCGTTGTTTTCAAGATTCTGCTTATCCAAAAGCTGCAGAAAGCCCTGAAAGTAGTTGGATAGTTCGTCTCTTTGCATAGAACTTAATCCGTTTACTGTAAAGGCACCTGCCGAAACCCCAAGGACAAAGGCCATAAGCAGAAAAAGATATGCTTTCCGATTCTTTGATAGATGTTCCCCAATGATGGTATGCAGCTTTTTAAACAAGAACTTTCCTCCTTGTACTTCATTCTATTTCCAGTGGGGGCAAGCCCCCATACCCTCTCGCTGCGGGCAAAATGAATTCGCACTGTGACGCTGTTCAATAGATTTTATGTTCTCATACATAAAAAAATTACAATATCATCTAATGTACATGATATTGTAAACCGATTTTGAAATCCAGTTATAACGAAAGAAGGAAAAGATACAATGAAATTAATTATTTTTTGTATTCCATTTTTATCTTTCCGCTAATAATCTTATCAGCTATTAAAATGCCAATAATACTTTTTGCATCCGTAATATCACCCTTTAACACCATTTCCACCAACTGTGCGATCGGATATTTTTCCGAGGAAATAAATTCGTCGTCATCTGAGCAGCTTTCGCCCTCATTGAGGCCTGTAGCTGCATACAGGTGAAGAATTTCATCCGAAAACCCCGGGGTGCTATGCATACTAATCATATGAGTGATGCGCTCAGCGGACAATCCTGTTTCTTCTTTCAGCTCTCTTTCTGCACATACCTCAGGATCTTCTCCGGCATCCAGCTTTCCTGCAGGTATTTCCAACGAGACCTTTTCAATGGGCTTTCTGTACTGCCTTACCATGTACACCTCACCCTTTTCATTGATGGGAATGATTGCTGAAGCTCCGGGGTGTCTGATAATATCCCTGGTTGCCTGTCTTCCATCCGGAAGGGTTACTGTAACCAATTCAACATTAATAATATTCCCTGAATAAATATGCTTTTCTGATACGGTTTTTTCTTCATAATTCATCTTTAATATCTCCTTAATAGGCTTATTACAATGTTAACCTTCTGTGTTCTTTTTAATCTCATCGGTAGCCAGCTTATCACACCGGTTATTGTATACATTATCGCTGTGGCCCTTGACCTTGATCCATTTGACATCATGTATACCGGTAAGAGCATCCAGCTCCTCCCACATTTCCCTATTCTTCACCTCATCCTTGCTGCTGTTCCTCCATCCATTCATCTTCCACCCGGTGATCCAGTTGTTCCGGAATGCGTTAACCAGATACGAGCTGTCACTGTAAAGCTCAACCTCACATGGATATTTCAGCCCCTTCAACCCTTCTATAGCAGCCTTCAGCTCCATTCTGTTATTGGTTGTAAAAGGTTCATATCCTGACATTTCCTTTTCAACCCCTTCAAAAATGAGTATTGCACCCCAGCCACCTTTACCGGGGTTGCCCGAACATGCACCATCCGTGTAGATTTGCACTTTTTTCCTTGCTTTACTCATATGATTACCTGCCCTCGGAATTTCGTCCGATTTCAAGTGCCCTTCTGGTGCACTCATTCATTGCTTCCATAACCATATGCCGGAAGCCATTCTTTTCAAGTGTGTACACTGCTTCTATGGTTGTACCGGCAGGTGAGCAAACCTGATCCTTCAATTCAGCAGGATGCAGCCCGGTTTCAAGTACCATTTTTGCTGCGCCAAGCACTGCTTGCGCCGCAAGCTTATATGCATTTTTACGGGGTATGCCCTGCTGGACGGCACCGTCCCCCATCGCTTCAATCAGAAGGAATACATAGGCCGGACTACTGCTGGTCACTGACGTAATCTCACTCATCAACCTCTCTTCAAGCTCGTCCACCCTGCCTGAGCCCGCAAAAATACTGCAGGCTATTTTCCTTTCACTATCTGTCAGATTATTTCCATAACAAATCAGTGTCATTCCCTCACCTACCATTACAGGAAGATTGGGCATGGCTCTTACGACCTTTGCATCTTTGCCTAATAACGATTTCAATGTATTTATTGTAATGCCCACAGCAATGGATACAAGTACCTTTTCAGGTGTGAACACATCCTTTACGCTTTCAAGAACCTGTTTGACATAAGCAGGCTTTACGGCAAGCAAAATGTAATCACACTCCCTCACCAACTCCACATTGTCCTTAGCTACTCTGATACCCAGTTCTTTATTTAACTCTTCTCCCTTGTTGCGGTCTACATCATAAACATATGTTTCATCAGGCACGGCAGTACCTGAATGTATCAAACCTTTTACCAACGGTGTACCCATATTTCCGATTCCTATGAACCCAATCTTTTTTCCCATAGAGCACCTCTCCATTCAAATTCTGGTTCAAATACTTGCTAATACTATAACACATATAACCAATGAAAAAAAGATTCTCCTTTTCCCATTGACACAGCCCTGTTTCATATTGTAGAATAGAAAAGTCCCTTGGGGACGGCATAAAATCAGTTTGTTAAATTCATAGGGGAGTAGCGCAATTGGTAGAGTAGCGGTCTCCAAAACCGTCGGCTGCAGGTTCGACTCCTGTCTCCCCTGCCAGAAGTACCAGACCTTTCGGGGTTTGGTGCTTTTTTATTGTCAATGATAAAGAAAACGGGAGACGATTTGACATCTCCCACACATCTGCATTCTGAATACGCTGGTATTATTACGTCACACCTACTGACTCTCTATAGACTCCTCCTAAATAAGGACAAGATTCGAAAGGATCTCTTTTTTTTGCGGTGCTTCTTGAATCCCTTGTACATTTCTATCTGTATGTAGTGGTTGTTTAATAATAATTCGTTGCTGCGTCGTTTGCGAAATAGCTGCATGTTATCACCAAAAAGTATCATACTACTTTGAGTCTTGAAATGCAACTATGATATCCTATTTATTTATAGTATGACTTCCTGCTCTTCGCATATTTCCATCATTGATATCTATTACTTCAAAACGCTGTAATACTGGGTTAAAGCTCTCGTCAACCTTGTAATACAGATCGATTTCACCAATCATATCCGCAGTAGCTAACCCGAACACAGGCAGCGGCACTTTTATTTCATAAATACCGTTTGAACTTTTTTTCAGCGACAATCTGGAGCTTTCACTGATATCTACCGCAACAGGATCAATCCAGGCACGACGCTCGTAATCCTGCATATACTCCTCTAATGACCCGGAATCGTTTTCGATCTCAATGGACAAGTCTGCCGAAAAGCTATAAGTACTATTGATGATACTTAATTGATTACCTTCCTTATATCGAAAACTGAAGCTGTTTATAAAATCAAGCAAATTGTTATCCCTTAAGAATGAATAGCTGATGTCCTTCTTGAAGCTGTAAATGAAGTAATTGGAAATCGAGAACGAAGCACCGTTATCCGGTATGATAATGAAAACATCTTTTGACCCATCTTCATCCAGATCCTGAAATTCCATACTGGTCAAAAGTCCGGTCAATCCGTCATTCTTCCTCCAAAAGGTTATCTGGCGCTCCGGACCGTCGCTATTAATCTTCAACCGGCCCTCCAGTCCACCAGCAGGATCTGCAGCTGATAAAGCTACCTGTACAGCCAGGATCTCCTCACTTATTCCATCGCCATTTAAATCTACGCTTGCACTTTGCAGCAGCTTCTCATTTTCCTCATCCTGACGTGCACCATTCTGCTCCGATCCTGTTGTAGTATTCTCTGATGTTTCCTCTGTATCAGAAGATGCTTTCGTATCCGTGCTGTTTTCGTTTTCAGAATCCGTGAACTCATTCATCGTATTTGAATTATCAGAGTTACCTGTATTTTCTATAGCCTCACCGATCGTTATCTGTGTATCTTTCGTGTCAGATGAACCACAGCCGGTCATAAAAGCCATTATTATAATCAAAACAAATATCCAAAGACCTGGCTTAATGGAAATCCCCCCAATCAACACTGCATATTAAATTATCATACCATTGCTGCAGTCCTTTTCCAATCACTTTTTAAAAAATACCGTATATACAGGCAATGCCACAGACGCTGCACCAACCAATAGAACCATGAGTGATCCTGATTTGTTTTTGTTTTTCCAATTCCAGGCGGCAAAGCTCAAGGTACGTAAGAAAACCCATAGAATGACGATTCCTGCAGGTATGATAGTTTTTAGTGACATTACTCCACCTCCTCCAACGATAAGCAGGCATTATCCCACTGATTTGATTATGAGACCGGTACGCCTGACCTTCAAATCTACTTGAACTTCAAATGATGTATATTTGTATTTTTCATACCACTCGTATTTCTTCCAACTGTCCCATGTAAGAAATTTACCTTTAATAAACCTTCCAAATCCGCAGATATCTGAATCAAATTCTTCCTTGGTTCTGTTTAAAAAAGCTGTGATTTCTTTTGTTAAAAACTGCTCCACCGTTTTTTCCATAATTTCCGGATTT
>JAEZLF010000044.1 GCA_023435925.1 Bacillota bacterium | reverse complement strand
TGGTTGAGCTTCTGATAGTGGCAGATGATTTTACAGGGGCGCTGGATACGGGAGTTCAGCTTGCAAAGAAGGGCATTGAAACTCTGGTGACGATCCCCGCAAGTCTAAATGCACCTGTTCCGGAAGGCGTGCGGGTAATATCTATGGATATTGAGACACGTCATATGTCCCCTTCAAAGGCATATGACAGTGTTTTCAGTGCAGCGGCTTACGCTATTGAACAAAGGATTGAGCATGTATATAAAAAAATTGATTCAACCTTGCGTGGAAATATCGGTGCCGAGCTATCCGCTCTCATTGACGCATATAATGGCAGGCCGGTCGCTTTAATACCGGCATACCCCACTGCCGGACGTACGACAGTAGGAGGATATCAGCTTGTTAACGGAGTTCATCTGAATAAAACACAATTTGCTTCGGACATTTTGAATCCTGTAACAGATAGCTACATACCTCATATCATATCCGCCAGTTGCGATAAGAGAGTGGTATTGGCAAATACTACGTCGGTTATGGCTGAGGAAAAGGATACAATATATGTATTAGATACCGAGACAGAGGCTCAGCTTGCAGATATTGGGAAAAGCCTCAAGGCAAATGGCTTTTCAGGTCTGCTAAGCGGCTGCGCCGGTTTTGCCGAATATCTTCCCGCATTCCTTGACATAAGACCGGATATGGATCAAGACAAAGTAACTGTTGATAAAGGAAATATGCTGATTGTTTGCGGGAGTGTAAATTATGTGTCAACCGAGCAGTGTAAATATGCTTTTGAGCAGGGAGTTCCCGGAGTAATGCTCACTTCCGGGCAGAAAATCACAAATGGGTATTGGGATTCTCAGGAAGGTGAAAATGATATTGCAGATTACGCAAGACAGTGTAAAAGTGCCGGAGCTTTTATTATAGGCTGCGGTACGAATAGTGCACAATCAGGCGTCCCTGCACTACCGACAGGCATTACGGGAGGATTTATTGCCGGACAGATTTCGATGGCAGTCGAAAAACTTATGACTAAGGCAGATGTCAGCGTGCTTGTCATTTTTGGCGGAGATACCGCTGCCGCGATCATGAATAGGCTTGGCGTATCAGGAATAATACCGGTTACCGAGTTGTTGCCGGGAATCGTTCTTTCCAGGTTTACCATATGTTCAAAACCAATGTGCATGGTGACAAAGGCAGGCGGATTCGGCTCACCGGACACGATTGTGAAGATTGTCGAGCATATGAATGCTGCTATGAATGCTGCTGATGACAGATTGGCAGATCAAAAAATTAAAAGGGGTTGGTGAGATCGATGTCGATTGGGATTACAATGGGCGACTCCAATGGGGTGGGGCCTGAAATAATACTGAAGGCCTACAGGGATAATCTGTTGCCGAAGGATTGTTTTGTAATTGGTGATTTGTCGGCGCTTCAATTATGCTGTGATGCGTTAGGCTTCAAAGTGAAGTTCAACAATTCGCAGGATATGACCAAAATAGCCGCAGGCGCATTGAATGTGCTGGACATGGGATTGCTGAACAAGGGAGACATAACTCCAGGTATTATCAGCGAAAAGGTTGGGCGTGCATCTTATGAATATGTTGTCTTGGCTGCGCGTCTTGCACTTCAAGGAAAAATTAGTGCGATGGTGACATTGCCGGTAAACAAGGAAGCCATCAGCATTTCTCACCCGGGATTTACAGGGCATACAGAACTGATTGCCGGTATATGCGGTCAAAAAGACTATACCATGATGCTGTCATCTGAGAAGCTCTCTGTTACTCATGTAACTACGCATGTATCAATGGCTGAAGCGATAAAGCTGATAAAATGTGAGAGGGTCTATAATGTAATTAGGTTGACTCATAAAGCACTGGCAGCCTTTACAGACTCACCGAAAATCGCGGTTGCAGGACTCAATGCCCATGCCGGAGAACACGGGCTTTTTGGCTCCGAAGAGGAAAATGAAATCAGGCCGGCTGTTGATAAGGCAAAGGAGGATGGCCTCAACGTTAACGGTCCCATCCCCCCTGATACGGTTTTCTTAAGGGCAAGCCGGAGTGAGTTTGATGCAGTGGTCTGTATGTATCATGATCAGGGACATATTCCAATGAAGCTTCTGGATTTTGAGGGCGGAGTAAATATTACACTGGGGCTGCCAATTATCAGAACCTCCGTGGATCATGGCACGGCGTTTGACATAGCCTATAAGGGGAAAGCTTCAACCAAAAGCTTTACACAGGCATTACACTATGCCTTGAAGATGACCGGTACTATATTGAAACCGTAATTTTACCTGGGCTTGCAGGCCGGATCCAGGCTCATAACTCCTTGGATCCAGGCTTACAAGTCCTTGTCTGCAATATTGTCTTCTTCGTCGTCAGTGCCTTCTTCATATTCCAATATATCTCCGGGCTGACATTTCAGTTCCCGGCATATTGCGTTCAGTGTCGAAAACCGGATTGCCTTTACCTTGCCGGTTTTCAGATTGGAAAGATTTACAATGGAAATACCCACGCGCTCTGATAAATCATTCAGTGATATCTTTCTATCCGCCATCATACGGTCCAGTCTCAAAATTATAGCCATGCTCCTATCCTCCTATACGGTTTCATCATATTCATTCTGAAGAAAACTGCCGTACTTGAATATACCACTGAGTACAAACATCAAAAATCCTGCTAATACCAAATAAATATTTACCGAATAGTTTAGACTGATATTCTGTATTTTTAACAAATCTAACATCGTCCATGCTACGATGTATTCAAATACAGGGATTAAAAAGGAGCTTAACACCAATACAATTCCAATGGAAGAAATCCTCACGGCGTTTTCTTTTACAAAGGGCTTATCCTCCTCCAACGATTTTAAGATATGAATCAACTGTTTCGCCACAATGATTACCAGAAGCATCACCATTACTGCCATGAACAGTATTGAAATATATGCATTTTTCATATTGATCCCCAGCGCGGCTTCGGTAATATCATATTTGATAAGTCCATCCAATGAGAATCCGTAGCGCCCTGTACTACTATTGTTAAGAGTAAAATTTGAATCGGGTATAAAAAAGATGCTGGCTACAGCAGCAATCAGAGACACGCAGGCACCTACGACAGCTACCCAATAAAAGACTGTCAGTACCTTTCTCAAAATATGAGAATACCTTTTGATTTTTTGTATTTCAGATTTGTTCGCCATTTACTTGCCTCCTTAAAATAAAATGTATTTCATTTGTTTGATATACCATATTATAATTAAATTATTTATGTGTGTCAATAATTTTTTATCGATTTTCATTAAATATTTATCGACATCCTTTTCACCTGACCTTATTGAAAGACGAGACGCCACTGTGTAAGGCAAAACACAAGTATGCAAATTGGCGGTATATTTGCAAACGAGAACTGTCTCCCTGTCACATTTACTCTTTATTTTCACATTTTGTTGAATGCAATGGCATATTTATGTATAATTTAACTGATAAAAGCATATGGTAAAAAAATTCGCATAGATAGGTTTGGAGTGATAACATGCATGTGATAAATGGAGGAGTTACAGCTCCCGAGGGATTTTTCGCCACCGGTGTAGCCTGCGGTTTGAAAAAAGACGGCAAAAAGGATCTGGCAATTATCTGTTCTGAAGACAGGGCCGCTGCGGCAGGCGTTTTCACAACCAATAAGGTGAAGGGGCATTCATTGCAATTAACCATGGAACATATTAAAAGCGGTTTTGCAAATGCCATCGTTATAAATAGCGGTAATGCCAACGCTTGTGTAGGTGAGCAGGGTTATGCCGATGCGCTTGAAATAGCAACCATTACATCAGAGCTTCTGGAATGCAGCCCACAGGACGTTTTAGTCGGTTCTACAGGCGTTATTGGAAAACCGCTGGATATGGGCCTTATACGCCCCGGTCTGGAGGCGCTTGTGTCGGGAATGGACCCGGATGGAGGCAGCGACGCACAGGAAGCAATCATGACCACTGACACCATTCATAAGGAAATAGCCGTAGAGCTTGATCTGCAGGATACCCGTATCGTAATCGGCGCAATGGCAAAAGGCTCCGGAATGATCCACCCAAATATGGCCACAATGATCGGTATCATCACCACAGATGCCAATATCTCCAGAAAGCTTCTGGAAAAAGCGCTGAAGGATGTTGTGAAATCTACCTTTAACCGTGTAACCATCGACGGTGATACCAGTGTGTGTGATATGGTTCTTGTTCTTGCAAACGGACTTGCAGATAATGCGGGAATTATTCAAGAAGGTGAAGACTACGATCAATTCAAGCATGGACTGGAGTATGTTTGTACCTCTCTTGCAAAACTCATTGCAAGAGATGGTGAAGGAGCCACAAAGCTTATAGAAGTGACTGTTGAGGGCGCAGGCAGTACGGAAGACGCTTATAAGGCGGCTTGTGCCATAGCAAAGTCTCCCCTTGTCAAAACTACCATCTTTGGCGAGGATGCCAACTGGGGCAGAATTATTACTGCGACCGGTTATTCAGGGGCCGAATTCGACCCGGCGTATATAGACATTTACATTGGCAGCCTGCTGGTTTGCAAAAGCGGCTGTGCGGTAAATTTCGATGAGAAGGCTGCAAAGGAGATCCTGCAGGCTAAAGAGGTGAAGCTGCTGGTGAAGCTTAATAAAGGTGTGTACTCTGACCGTGTATGGACTTGTGATTTTTCCTTTGATTATGTTAAAATAAATGCAAGCTACAGAACTTAACATAAAACAAAGTTACTTTTATTCATACCATGGGTATGAATAAAAGAAAGACGAGGAGGGGTTTTTGTGGGAACAAGGCAGCTGGTTGTTTTTACAATCAATTCGGAGGAGTTTGGCATTGAGATTGACCGCATCAACAGTATTGAAAAAATGCTCGATATTTTCAAGATTCCTAATACGCCTGATTATATCGAAGGACTTGTCAATCTGAGGGGAAAAGTTCATACCGTTTTTAACCTAAGAAAGCGTTTCAACATGGAATGCCCGGAATTTGATGAAAACAACAAAATTATCATGGCAAATACATCTTCCTCTATCGTCGGCATCATCGTGGATGAGGTAAAGGAAATCGTGAAAATTGATGAAAGCGATTTCGAAGCTGCACCGCAGTCCTTATCCAATTTGAAGGATAAGTATCTGGATGGGATTGCAAAAATCGGTCCCAGGATCATTATGCTTCTGGATCTTGAAAAGGTTCTTGAAGCAGATGAAGTTACCGAAACCATGGTAAAAGCCAATAAAGCATAAAGGCATAAACCTTAATATACATATTGTCATACTAAACGCCCGTATATTCTTACGGGTATTTAGCATGACTGTTATTCCCTCACACCAACGATATGTAAACACCTGATATATGCAGGCTCAAAGTTCATCAGGCGATAATAATCCGTATCGAAGGTGTGGGCGGCAATATAAATACCTTCTCTGTTCGGTGGCTTTCCTGTCTTAATGATTACCGGAGAATGGTCAAAGCTTTGGCTGTCCGAAAATGATATTTGCGCAATGTCGCCTGGCTCTGCCTTAGAAACATCAACCACCTCTGCAAACGGGCCAACTCCTTTATTGTTTACTAAAAAATCATAAAGATAATTTACCCCTGTCCAGGAAGCGGTTCTATTATAGGAGCTGACATAGTACCAGCCGTATACAGGCGTATAGTTCATGCTCCCGCTTCCTGCAAATATGCACTGTGATGCAAAACTGGTACAGTCTCCCCCCATATTTTCAAAATCCAGATACACCGGATTCCTTGCATACGCCCATTTATGAGCGTATTGCACCGCCTTGCTTCTGTCATAAGGCTTAATATTTCTATGTCTGTTATAAACAAACGAATACATGCCAGACCTCCTAAAAAGCCATTCTCCTCTGTCATTCTATGCTTCATTGTTATAATAATTAACCTGGAATTAACATTGCTTTAATGAAATATTAATTCATACGATGTAGGATAAAATAACAAAGTCATGCTATTGAGATAAATGAAATGGAAATGGAGTACCATTATGAGTAGCTTTGTTCATGAAAAGCAAAAGAAAAAGAATACAAAAATATTTAAAGCTGATAGTATTATGTCAACTGTTTTCTTATTGATCGCTTCCATTTCCATATTAACATCGATTGGGATTGTATTAACCTTAGTCGTTGATGCATCTCATTTTTTTAAAGAAGTACCCTTGAGAGAAATATTCAGCACAAAGCTGGCTCCCTTGAAAGAGAACCCATCCTTTGGATTTTTGCCGTTGATCAGCGGGACATTTGTTACTACGCTTATTGCAATGATGGTTGCTATTCCTATAGGATTAACCGCTGCGATGTATTTGAGTGAGTTCACTACGGCCGGCAGAAGAAAAGTTTTAAAGCCAATTATTGAGGTGCTGGCAGGCATTCCTACCATTGTTTACGGATTTTTTGCTTATTCCTTTGTAACTCCGTTATTGATGAAAGTTATTCCCGGGTTGGAAGCAAAGAATGCATTAAGCCCTGGCTTGGTTATGGGTATCATGATCATTCCCCTTGTTGCCTCACTATCCGAGGATGCGATGAATGCCGTACCGGATTCCATCCGTGAAGGTGCTTTGGCACTTGGTTCAACAAAGTTGGAAGCTACTCTAAAGGTCGTAGTACCTGCCGCATTCTCCGGTATCATTGCTTCATTTGTATTAGCATTTTCCAGAGCGATTGGGGAAACGATGATTGTTGCAATTGCAAGCGGCAGTGCAAAGAACTTTACCCTTGACGTAACAAAGCCAATGCAAACAATGACCGCATATATCGTAGAATTCACCAGTGGTGATGCGGGCAGCGGCACAATAGGTTATTACAGCCTGTATGCAGTAGGACTTATCCTGTTTATATTTACTCTGTCCATGAATTTAGCCGCAAAATATGTTACTAAAAAATTCAGGAAGGAGTACTAGGAATGAATACTACAACAATGAAGTCTTATATTAATTCGGAAAAGGCTCGCAGAAGAATGAAAAAAAGGATCCTGCTCGATAAAACAGCCAGAGTATTCTTTTCCTTTACCATAATATTTGCTTTGCTTACATTGGGTCTATTACTATACAGAGTGATTAGCCAAAGCATCGGATGGCTAGATATTCCGTTTCTGACCAGTAGGCTGTCCATTAACCCGGAGAAAGCCGGAATAAAAAGTGTCTTAATCGGTTCAGCCATGCTTATGCTGATTGTCGCACCTGTGACTTTATTCCTGGGAGTAGCTACAGCCATCTACATGGAAGAATACTCAAAAAAAGGTTTCCTGCAGAATCTGATCAATGTGAACATATCCAATTTATCCGGTGTGCCTTCCGTCATATTCGGTCTGCTTGGATTGACTGTTTTCAGCAGGCTGTTTAAGCTGGGTTCCAGTATTCTGGCAGGAGGATTGACCATGTCATTGCTGGTCCTTCCTATTGTTGTTGTGTCCAGTCAGGAAGCCATACGGGCCGTACCGGGCTTTCTAAGAGATGCGTCCTATGCTTTGGGCGCTACCAAGTGGACAACTATCCGGAAGATCGTTCTGCCCACTGCGCTGCCAAGTATCATGACGGGTTCTATTTTATCACTTTCAAGAGCCATTGGTGAGACAGCGCCGCTGGTTGTTCTCGGCATACCGACGCTGATACTGAAAACGCCGAAAAGTTTGATGGACGATTTTACCGTCCTCCCCATTCAAATATATTATTGGACGCTGGACACTGTCCTCACAAAAGAATACGCGAATTTGGCAGCGGCTACCATCGTAGTATTATTACTGCTGTTATTTTTCATGAATTCGATTGCAATTTTTATCCGGAATAAGTTTCAAAGACGATATTAGGTTCCTTCAAGTATAAGTTTCGGCAGAGCAACAGCACTAACAGGTTTAGTACGATAATGGAAGAATATACTGTTAAACGGAAAGAAGGTAGATAAATATGGAAAATAACACTGTTAAAATATCTACAAAAAAACTGGATCTGTATTACGGCAATGTTCAAGCGCTAAAATCCGTTACGATAGATATTCAGGAGCGAAGGGTCACCGCTCTCATAGGCCCCTCGGGCTGTGGAAAGTCTACCTTTATAAAAACATTGAACAGAATGAACGATCTGATCCCGAATGTAACAATATCCGGCGAAGTCTTCCTGGATGGATTGAACATATATAAGGAATATGATATTGTGGAATTGAGAAAGAGGGTCGGAATGGTTTTTCAAAAGCCCAACCCCTTCCCTATGTCGATTTACGATAATGTTGCATACGGACCGAGAATACACGGCGTGAAATCGAAATCCCAATTGAATGAAATTGTTGAAACCAGCCTTCGGAATGCTGCACTATGGGATGAAGTCAGGGATCGTCTCAAACAAAACGCACTTGGGCTTTCAGGCGGGCAGCAGCAAAGGCTCTGCATCGCCAGAGTGCTGGCTGTCGAACCGGAAGTGGTTCTGATGGACGAACCCACATCAGCCCTTGACCCCATATCGACATTGAAGATAGAGGATTTGATTGATGAATTAAAGGGAAAATATACAATAGTCATTGTCACACACAATATGCAGCAAGCAGGTAGAATATCGGACAAAACAGCGTTCTTTCTCCTGGGAGAAGTAGTGGAAGTTGACCAGACGGAAAAAATATTCAGCACGCCTGCAGATAAACGTACAGAAGACTATATTACAGGAAGATTTGGTTAAGGAAGATATGGATAAGGAGGATTTGATTATGGTTGCACGACATTCATTTGACCGTGGCCTGGACGACCTGCACATGGACTTGATCAAGATGGGAAGTCTGGTTGAGGAATCCATAGATCACACAATCCATGCGCTCAAAAAGCAGGATATTGAGCTGGCAAGAAAAATATTTTTGGATGATGATATTATCGATGATTATGAAAAAAGAATAGAAAAAAAATGTATGAATCTGATTGCCCGTCAACAGCCTCTGGCTAAGGATCTCAGGACCATCAGCACAGCATTGAAGATCATTACGGATATGGAACGTATCGCCGACGCATCTGCCGATATCGCCGAGCTTACCATTAGAATGTCCGGAAAGAGGTATATCAAACCCCTGATCGACATACCAAAAATGGCTGAGTTGGCTAAGATTATGGTAAACAAATCCATAGACGCATATGTGAAGCAGGATATCAAGCTGGCCGAAGAAGTATGTGCCAGTGATGATGAAGTAGACGCTCTGTTTAATAAAATCGTGCTTGAGCTCATCAATCTGATGAGAAATGACCCGGGTACTGTTGAGCAGGGAATTGATTTTATGTTTATCGCAAAATATCTGGAGCGCATGGCCGACCATGCCACAAATATCGGCGAGTGGGTAGTGTATAATGTAACCGGTGAGCATGAACGCCTTGCAAGGCTTTATCACAAGGAAAATGGGCACATTCCTCCATATGAGAATGACGCACCGAATAAAGAGTAATATGAAATAGAAGTTTGAACAACGTCACAGTCCCCCACTCCGGACGCATGGGCGAGCAGCAGGCTTTGCCTGCGACCAGCCGACGTTGTTTAAACGCCACGTTTAGGCGTGGCGCACGAAGTGTAGCAGAGGGCGAATTCATTTTGCCCGTAGCGAGGGGGTATGGGGGCTTGCCCCCATTAGAAAATGAAAAGCGCATCAATAACAAACTATGTGAGGGAAAACATGTCAAAAGAACTGATCTATGCAGTTGATGACGAGGTTCATATACAACAGCTGATTAAATTCAACCTTGAGGCTGAAGGTTATAAGGTTCTCACTTTTGGCAACGGAGAGGATCTGCTGGAGACCACAAAGAATTCACCGCCGGATTTGTTTGTATTGGATCTAATGCTCCCCGGTATCGGTGGGCTTGATATATGCAGGCAGCTTCGATCAAATCCCGGAACCAAACATATCCCCATCATCATGCTTACTGCAAAAAGCGAGGAGTTTGATAAAGTCTTGGGATTGGAGCTCGGAGCAGATGATTACCTGATAAAGCCCTTCAGCGTCCGTGAATTGGCAGCAAGAGTGAAATCCCTATTTAGAAGGGTAGCCGTATCAACAGCTTTGGAATCAGAAACTGAAACCATCCGGCAGGGTGAAATTATACTGAACCCGGACAGACATGAGGTCTATAAAAATGGGAATCTGATTGAAATGCCTTTGAAGGAATTTGAACTGTTAAGAATGCTTCTGATAAACAAAGGCAAGGTTTTATCCAGAGAACTGCTTCTTGATAAAATATGGGGCTTTGACTACTATGGTGAAACCAGGACCGTGGACGTCCATATTCGTTATCTGCGGCAAAAAATCGAGGATGACGACAGCAATCCGGTGTATATCGAGACCATCAGAGGAATCGGCTACCGGTTTACTGACCGCGAGCAGCCGCGACACGAGTAATAAAGAAACAAACTGAGATCATTGCCTTAAGGTAGATGGATATATGATTTCACAGGTGAAGCAATGAGAAAAAAAATATTACTATATTATATTATTCTAATTATAACCGGATTGACAATCACCGGGTTTTTTGTGACGAAGCTTGCTCAGACCCTCTATAAAGATGAAGTACGACAGCGGCTTCTTACTGTTGCTTCTCTATTTGACGACGACTTAGCTCAAGCCCTTCAAAGTGGTGATCCTGTAGATTACAATGCTTTAGCTGAAGCATATGAAGCCAGTCTTGACAATGCATTTCACGAGAATGAGAAAGGCATCGTCACCAAAGCACGCTCCTCATCCGTTGCTGAAAAGGCGGCTCCGGCTAATACCGATGAAAGCACTGTCGCATCAAGGATTACAATTATTGATTATCAAGGGAATGTTATCGGTGAGTCCCAAACAGACAGCAACCTTATGGAAAACCATCTGAACCGCAAGGAAGTTCAGCAGGCCATTCTGGGTAAAATCGGTGAAGATACCCGTTTTAGCACCACAATTCAAATGGATTTTCTCTATATTGCTGTTCCTTCTTCTTGGACGGATGCGATTATACGAGTATCTGTCCCCCTTATTCAGCTCGATCGGATCAACGCTCAGATATGGCTATACTGCCTGTTGGGAATCCTTGCAGGGCTTATGCTGACCATACTGCTGGCATACCGGTTCGCGTCCGCCATCAGCAGGCCCGTTCATGATTTAACAGTAACCTCAAAGAAAATAGCGGATGGAAATTATTCAAAAAGAGCCTCCATCATGTCAAAGGATGAATTAGGGCAGCTGGCCGAAACCTTCAACGAAATGGCAGACAAGCTGAATGAGACTGTCACAATACTGACCAACAGAAATATTCAGTTCGACGCCATACTGAACAGTATGACAAACAGCTTTGTTGCTGTTGATTCCGATATGCGGATCATACTTACCAATGCTATTGCAGCACGTTTTTTCGGCCTGTCTGATGAGAACATTGCCGGAAAGAAATTGATTGAGGTAATCCGCAACAATCAGCTGAATCAAATTATGCAAAAAACCATCAGCAGTAACCAGTCCTCCGTAAGTGAAATATCGTTAATCACACCTGAAGAAGGAATCTTCAGAGTATATGCCAGTCCCATCAAAACTGCTGCCGATACAGATACTAACTCAGGAGGCATCCTCACAATCCACGATGTTACAAATCTGAAAAAACTGGAACAGATCCGGACAGACTTTGTTTCCAATGTAACTCACGAGCTTAAAACACCTCTAACCTCGATAAAGGGCTTTGTAGAAACTTTGCGCAGCGGAGCCGTTAAGGATATGGATGTTGCGGACCAGTTTCTTGAAATTATCGACATTGAAACCGAACGGCTTACAATGCTGATTAATGATATTCTACAGTTGTCCGAGATTGAAAACAACCACATCGATACCAATCTTGGAAAACATAATCTAGCCGGTATCATAACAGAGGTTGTATCCATTCTGCAGGGCTCTGCCGATAAAAAGCATGTCACTCTAACTGTTAAAGCGGCTTCCGATATCACCTTGACAGCCAATCGGAACAGAATTAAGCAAATGCTTATCAACCTGATTGAAAATGCCATCAAATACAATGTGGAGAACGGCAGTGTGTGTATCAAAGCGGTGAAGGCTGAAGGCAGGCTGGTCATTACAGTGGCAGACACCGGCATCGGTATTGAACAGGAGCACCTGTCCAGAATTTTTGAAAGATTTTACCGCGTGGACAAAGGCCGTTCCAGAAGCATGGGAGGAACAGGCCTTGGGTTGTCCATTGTGAAGCATATCGTGAATTTGTACGATGGGGATGTCAGGGTAGAAAGCGAACCAGGCAAAGGCACCAGGTTCATCGTGCAGCTGCCGGGATGACAAAGCAATAGAAAGGCAATGCTATTTATCCATCCTCTCAGGCATATCGCTTACTTCCAGCTTCTTCATTGTTTTTGGGTACTCACTTTCAATTTCCAATGGGGGCAAGCCCCCATACCCCCTCGCTGCGGGCAAAATGAATTTGCCCTTCGCTACACTTCGTGCGCCACGCCCATTCGTGGCGTTTGAACAACGTCGGCTGGGGAACTGTGACGTTGTTCAATGATATCGACAAACCAGTCCATGGTAATAATTTGCTGACGGGTCGCCAATTGATTTTCCTTCACTCTCAGAGTTCCATCCTGACTGTATATTGGACCGGTAAATGGATGAAACATATTATTGACAATCATTTTCTTCATAAATTCGATCAGCTTCTGAGTCTCCCTTGGTACAAAGCTTTTAGAGTAGAAAAAGTCCACAATACCCGAATCCAGGCCCCACCAGAAATTGATTGTCTTCTGGCTGGCACCCCTCTTCATCACACTGTTGATGATATTTGTAAGAATCTTCTCATAGAATATTCCCCAATTCCATACCGGTGCAGCAATGTAGTCATTGGGACTGCAATTTTTCCGGTCAACGCTGCAAAGCACCGAGTATACTCCATATTCCCTGGAAAACTCCCTGATGGGAAGTGTATCATGATGAGATATGATATCGGCTCCCTGATTTATGAGCTTTGAACTTGCCCTTGCTGCCATATCAGGATTATCCCATTCATTTGACCATTCCACTAAGACCCTTGCCTGCGGGTTAACCATTTTAGCTCCTAATGCAAAAGCATTGATACCGTTTATTACACCGGGAACCGGATGCGTCCCTACATACCCCAGCGAGTTGGTTTCTGTGAAAAGACCCGCTACCATGCCCGAAAGAAATCTTGCTTCATATATACGTCCAAAATAGGTATTCACATTCTTGTAGAAATGTGTTTCAGAGCAATTTAAAAATTTTACTGTCGGAAATTCGAGTGCTGCCTTCAAAGAAGGTTTGATGAAAGAAGGGCTGGTGGCAAAAATGATGTCATTTCCGTCCAGCGCAAGTTGTCTCAAATATTCATAGGCTTCCATATTTTCAGGTACGTGATCCACATAAGACGTCGTAATATAATCCTTCAAAGCGCTATTTACGTGATTCCGACCCATTTCATGAGAACAGGTCCAGCTTGAGCTGTGTATGTCCTTCGCATAGACAAAGGCCGCCTTCAGCACTTTTTTAGGTCTGACAAGGGTAGTGATTGCCGAAAGAATGCTTTCACTGTCGTTTTGGGGCACGGTCTGTATAATCTCAGTTTTTTCCCCCGCCGTCTGCTCCAGTTCCGGAATAAACAATGCCAGCCTTGCCTTCAGAATTTCACTGTCTATATCATTGGGCAGGCCATAGATTTTGGTATATTCCAGAAAAGCATCTCCTGTTGTAATGGTAAGCTTTTGGCCATTTAGTTCATGATAGACTTTTCTGAAGGGCAGGTAAACCGAGTTGGTAAAATACTTGTACCGGTTGGGGAACAGTTCCGTGTCAATTTCAAGTGCTTCTATGTATTTTAAAAGGCTTTTAAAGCTGTTGCGTCTGGTGAACCACAATACATTGATCCCGGTTTTCTTGTAGAACTCAATGAATTCATAGTATATTACGATATCGATGTCATTTTCATCCCACTTTGGTACGATTCTCGTCACTCTGCCAGAATGGGAATAGGCATCGAAGTATTTCAGAACGCTGACCCGCTTGTTCCCTTCCACCACATAAAACCAGTTCATGTACTCATAGAGCTTTATCGGATCCCTGATCCCTTCATCTATGTGTGCAATGCATAAGTTCTGCCACTTCTGGGCGAATTCTGTCCGAACCTTCAGAAGCGGCATAAAGTTGTGTGAAAATGAAAGGCTCCTGACATGGGAATAGGTTCCTATAATTTTGTTCAAAGGTATTTCTACGATACCGAGATCAACCTCGGATATCGTATCAATATTTTTAATCACGTCCTCAATAAAGGGTAGGTTACCGGACTGTCCTTTTGAAATACTGCGGGAACGGTCTCTCAAACCACGTCGTCTTGCCTCCTGATAGTGACTGATAGCTGCGCTTTGTTCCATATTCCTTTATACTCCATTGTCTCAAAGTATTTTTTGTAAGCTGACTACATCAAGAAATCGGCCAAACTTCTTTCCAATCTCTTTGTAATGTGCACATTTTTCGTAGTACATTCTCTCAAAAAGCTTAATGCTGCTGCTGTTTTCTGCACAAACAACTCTTCAAATCTGATATTACCCATCTTCCAGTCTCCGTACACTCTTCTATCTTTTTATTATAACACATCGGCACAAGAAAACAGCAGCAGAGTGCATATACTCTACTGCTGTCCCGGGCTGTATTTAGCTGCTTTCGTTGAGTTTATTTATTTTCAAATATATACTGGTTCAGCATAGTTTCCAGAACTTCCTGCCTGCCTGAAGTGTTGGTGATTTTGTCATGCTCAAGAGCATACTTTTCTAGTTCCTTGAAGCCAACCCTCTTATTGACAATGTCCTCACCAATACCGGTATTGTAGCTCTGGTATCTGTCAGCTACAAACTTGTCCATCTTTCCGTCCTCGACGATCTTCGCTGCAACCTTCAGACCTTTTGCAAAGGTATCCATACCTGCAATGTGACCATAGAACAGATCGA
>JAEZLF010000034.1 GCA_023435925.1 Bacillota bacterium | reverse complement strand
GAAAAAATATTTGAAAGCTGGCGGCATAATGATATAATTGTTTATATTTTACGTAAGGAGGCACACTGGCAATGCAAAAATGTGAAAGACTTATCATCCCGGAAGGTTACAACCCCGGTATGTCCATAAAGGATACGGAAATTGCCATTAAGTTTATAAAGGATCGTTTTGAGAATATACTGGCAAAGGAATTGAACCTGACGAGGGTATCTGCGCCATTGTTTGTCAGACCGGAAACAGGCCTCAATGATAATCTGAATGGAGTAGAAAGACCGGTTTCTTTTGATGTACCGGATGCAGGCGGCAAGGACGTGGAAATCGTACAGTCGCTGGCTAAGTGGAAAAGGATGGCCCTGAAGCGATATGGCTTCAAAGCGGGTGAGGGATTATATACCGATATGAATGCCATCAGGCGGGATGAAGAATTGGACAACCTTCATTCGGCTTATGTGGATCAGTGGGATTGGGAGAAAATACTGGACAAAAGCGAACGTACTGAAGAAAAGCTGATAAGCATCGTACGCCGGCTGTTTTCCGTATTTAAAAAAACCGAGGATGAGCTGTGTAAAGCTTTTCCGTCTCTTGAAAGGTATTTGCCCGAGGATATTACCTTCATTACCACTCAGGAACTGGAGGATTTATACCCGGAGCTGGATCCCAAAGGCAGGGAGGACGCCATACTGAAAGAGAAAAGGGCTGTTTTTATAATGAAAATAGGTGCGGTCCTGAATTCGGGTATCAAGCATGATGGTAGAGCGCCGGACTACGATGACTGGGAGCTTAACGGAGATATTTTGTTCTGGTATCCTGTGCTAAACAGAGCGGTAGAGGTCTCTTCCATGGGCATTCGGGTCGATGAGGATTCACTGGTAAGGCAGTTAAAGCTTGCCGGTTGCGAAGACAGGCTGAAACTGACTTTTCACAAGGAATTGCTTGAGAAAAAGCTTCCGTACACAGTTGGAGGAGGTATCGGTCAGTCCAGAATCTGTATGTTCTATCTTGGAAAAGCACATGTGGGTGAAGTGCAGTCATCTATATGGCCTGATGGTATGGCCGAAAAATGCAGAGAGTATCATATACAGCTTCTGTAGTCAATGAAGCAGGTTTTATCAAGCCCTGAAGCAGGTACTTGGCGAAAAAAACCGTGTGAATTTCATTTTATTCACACGGTTTTTTAAGTTTCTATTTTTGGGAATTATATTACAGCCGGATAGTTATGCATCTATTCAGCCTCCTTGATCCATTGTCTAATCGTACAGCAGCAGCGCGATGTCAGCCTGATCCATGTTAGCTGCGTTGTAGAACTTGCAGCCTGTGTCGGAATCAGCAACAGTTTCGCCTTTGTATGCTTTATAAGCCAACTCAACTGCCAGATAGCCTATCATGTAAGGATCCTGAGTTACTGATCCCAGGAACCAGCCGTTCTTAACTGCTGCTTTCTGGGATTTACCGGCATCAAAGCCGACAACGGTAACATGCTTGTATTTTCCATTTGTACGGTCAAGGTCAGATCCGTCGGTGGTTGCAGCCAGAATTCCGCCTACAGAGGCTTCATTGGATGCGAATATGGCGATGATGTTGTCCATTCCCAGCAATGTCAGCGAGGCATTTTGCGCATCTGTAGCATTGGTGGTAGGCGGTACGATAACATTGATTTTTACTGCTGCTTTTCCGGAAGTGGATGCTTTAGCAAATTTATCATGGCCGGTCACCTCTACCTGTCCCGGGAAAAGGGTTTCAGCATTTTTAAACATCTGGTTTACGAAACCGGTGGTACGTCCAACAACAGAAGCAGAGGTTGCATCCTGAGACTGTACGCCAATAATGACCGGCTTGCTAGTTGTTGCTGCTTTTAGGGCAGCCAGGAAAGTTGGGTCTGCAAACATGGAGTCTGCTCCCAATGCGCCGGCATTTTCATTGTTTGTGGATGCAGTTGCAGCAATAGATCCTGCGGGAGCATTCGGTACGCCTGAGTCAAAACCAATTACCGGAATTCCCTTTGAGAGGCAATCGTTTAGCTGCGAGGTAACCGAATTGGTATCAAGAGCAGCAAGAGCAATTGCCTGGGGATTTTTCGATATGGCTGAGTTCAGCATATCAACCTGTGTGCTGATGTCGGATTCCGACGGAGGACCGTCAAAGGTCATGTCAACGTTGTACTTAGCGGCAGCGTCCTGAGAACCCTTCATAACGGTTTGCCAGAACTGGTGCTGGAATCCTTTGGAAACGACTGCGATGTAAGGTTTAGCAGTACTGGGGGGTGTTGTTTCAGCAGGAGCTGCTGTAGTTCCTCCCGTTGTAGCAGTGCCGGTGCCAGGAGTTTTGCTTTGTCCGCAACCCGCTGCCAATGTGGCAAGCACAGCCGCTGCTAAAAGAATTGCTGTGAATTTCTTTCGATTCATCATTTTTTACTTCCTCCTTGTAATGTTAATACAATTCAATTTAAGTTTTTAGCCTAAAACTGTCTCCGTTAATCTTTCTTGATCTCATTTGCTTTCTTACTTCTGTAGTTATCCAACAGTACGGCACCGATTACCACAATTCCTACGAAGAATGTCTGCCATTGTGCCTGCAGATTCATGGACATGAGCCCCTGCTTCAGAACACTCATCACGAAAACACCGATAATCGTACCGGTAATAGTTCCTACACCACCTGCCATTGATGTACCGCCAATGACAACACCTGTGATGGGCAGCATTTCAATTCCGCTTCCCGTACTGGGTATGATGGAGGTGTATGCGCTTAAGTAAACGATTGCTGCAAGTCCTGCTGATAATCCGCTTAATGTGTACACCATCATTTTCCAAAAATCTGTCTTAACACCGGAAAGACGTGTTGCTTCTTCGTTTGAACCGATTGCATAGGTATATCTTCCGAGACGGGTTTTATTCAGCAGGATGAATCCGATAATCAGGAAAATGATCAGCCAGATAGCACCGATGGGGAATCCTCCCTGAGTTTTGTAAAACACAAACTTGTACCAGCCGTCGGGATCCGTAACGGTTGGGAATCTCATGGTCATAACCTTGGAAACAATTGCACCGAAGCCGAGAGAAATCATCTGTGTGCCCAGCGTTGCGATGAAAGGCGGCAGCTTCAATTTCGCGACTAAAATGCCGTTGATTAATCCGAATATTACCGCGATTACGATGATAAGAACAAGAGAGATCGCGATAGGCCAGTGCCAGATATTGTAGGCAACTCCGCCGATCAGGGCTGAGCACATCATGACAGCACCGATGGAAAGGTCAATTCCGCCTGTAATGATTACAAACGTAATTCCAACTGCCATAAATCCTATATAATAAGATGAGTCTAGGATATTGATCAGCGTTGGAACGGATAAGAAATTCTTCCCAAATATAGAGAAAAAGATATATAGGATTACTAAAGTTCCAAGTGCAAGAAGTTTTTGCAGCCCTATTGACTTACGTTTTGATAGATCCTGATTATTTTTCATTTTCATTTCCTCACTGTCTTCTTAAAGTTGCCAGTTTCATTATTTTTTCTTGTGTTGCATCCTTTATATCCAGAATACCTGTCAGTACTCCTTCACACATCACGGCAATCCTGTCGCTCATTCGCAAAAGTTCCGGAAGCTCAGAGGAGATCATCATGATAGATTTACCTTCATGTACCAATTCATTCATTAATTTATAGATCTCACTTTTTGCGCCTACATCAATACCACGGGTAGGCTCATCAAATATCAGGACATGACTGTTTTTAATTAGCCACTTTGCCAATACGACCTTCTGCTGGTTACCGCCTGAAAGGTTCTTCACCAGTTGTTCATTGGATGGCGTCTTAATATTAATCTTCTCAATATACTCCTGCGTGACGGCTGCTGTTTTTTTATCGTTAATGAACCCAAAGCCTGTATAGTTTTCCAGGCTGGCAAGGACTGCATTTTCTGTCACGCTAAGGCCGGTGGCCAGACCATATCGTTTTCTGTCCTCAGAAAGATAGCCGATTCCGCTATTAACAGCATCACTCGGATTCTTGATGCTGACTTTTTTGCCGTTGACAAAGATTTCACCGCTCAGCATGGGATCTGCACCGCATATCAACCTTGCGGTCTCAGTCCTACCTGCCCCCATAAGCCCTGAAAAACCTAGTATCTCGCCCTTTTTCAATTGAAAAGAGACATCCTTGATGACACGCGATGTCAGGTTCCTGACCTCCAATACAACGGGTGCATTTGCAGGAACAGTGCTGACGGTTTTTGGCTCTTCATAAATGACACGGCCAACCATCATTTGAATGATCTGATCAATTTCTACATCTGCAGTATTTACTGTACCGATATACTGACCATCACGCATCACTGTAATTCTGTCAGAAATCCTTTTTAGTTCATCCATTCTGTGGGATATATAGACGATTCCAACACCATGCTTCTTCAGGTCGTGTATAAACCGGAAGAGGTCTTCAATTTCCGAATCTGTAAGAGCTGCTGTCGGTTCATCCATAATCAGCACCTCGGATTTAAAGGAAAGAGCTTTGGCGATTTCAACCATCTGTTGCTTGGCAACACTAAGCTCATGTATCCTGGCAGATGGATCTATGCGGATATTCAATGATTCCAACAGCTTGGAGGCTTCGTTTTTAATTTTTTTGTTATCCAAAAAAATTCCGGACATAAACTCCCGGCCGATAAAAATATTTTCGGCAACTGTTAAGTGGGGCATAAGGTTGAGCTCCTGATGAATTATGCCAATACCAAGCTGCTGAGCCTCCTTTGGTGTCCGGATATTGATTTCGCTTCCCTTGTACAGTATTTTTCCGGCATCCTTCTGATGAATACCGGCCAGAACCTTCATCATGGTGGATTTTCCTGCTCCGTTTTCACCTACGAGGGCATGGACTTCTCCCTTTTTCAGTTCAAAGCGGCATTTATCCAGTGCATGTACACCCGGAAATGATTTGTCGATGTCTTCCATTTGAACGAGTAATTCATCCGTCATTTGCTTACCTCTGTAAAGTCAACATTCTTGACTTTACTATTTACTAAATGACAGATTCTTATTACGTTTTTGAACGGAATAGGAGCATTAGGAACACAAATCCTTATAAAGGAATATATGGGAGTAAATCAATGCAGGCTATTATTCTTTAATCCGTGAATGGAAATACTAGCTTTTGATTTTCGGGCTGGTACATATTGCTTTTGTTGATAACCTTCGATTCGGTATAAATTAATTTGGGAAAGGTTTCTTTATTAATAGCATTTAAAGCATACTTAACGCCAAGATAGCCCATACTGAAAGGGTTTTGAACGACCAGCGACTGTATGACGCCCTTTTCTACGAAGCTGACCTCTTCGGGTGTACTGTCAAATCCTATGATTTTCACTTTTCCTGCAAGATCCAATTGGCTAATTGCCCGGGCTGTTCCGACAGTGCCGTATGCATTGGTACACACGATGGCATCTACGTCCGGATATTGCCGTACCAGCTCTTTTGTAAGCTTTTCCGCTACACTTTCATCCGAATAGCAGTACATGGATTCCACTATTTCTACGGAGGAGTAGTTTCCCAGAACATCATAAAGGCCCTCATCTCTCTGGTCTGAGGATGCGGCACCCTTTACGAAGCTCATTACAGCTATTTTGCTGTTTTCTTCTACCTCTTCAATCAATGTTTCAGCAAGAAGCTTACCGGCATCGACATTGTTGGTACCGATAAAACTATTCATTTTTGCCGAATGAATATCCGAGTCTATAATGATAACGGGAATGCCCTCTGAAACGGCCTTTTCCGCCACATTGACCAGTTTTGTATAATCACATGCTGCCAGTACAATAGCATCTGCTTTTTCCCGGATAGCTCCATCCACCATTTCTATCTGCAAATCGATATCTTGCTCATCAATAGGTCCGTTAAAGTCAATATTTACTCCGAATTCTTTACCGGCGGCTTCCGCTCCCATTTTAACAACGGTCCAGAAGCTGGCATCTCTTTTTTTCACAATCACCTTGATACGAATGCCTTTTTCATCTGCTGAAAGCTTGTCTTCTCCGCACCCGATAAAGGAAACAAGCAGAATTGTGACTATTACCGGAATCAGTAGCTTATGAAATAATTTCATATTTACCCCCATCTGCAGAATCGTCCGATGGTATGGTGATGGTAACCGTAGTGCCTACATCAAGCTCGCTTTCGATCGTGAGACCATATTCCCGGCCGTAGCAAAGCTTGATTCTCTCATTTACATTCTTTAATCCAACACCACCGCCAGGTGTTTTCTTTGAATCCTGTTCCAGAATTTTCTCCAGAATATGAGGTCTTATTCCGTAGCCGTTATCTGTAACACGATAAATAATTCTGTTCCCTTCCATAGAAGCTTTTATTTTTATTTCGCCCTTTTCCTGAATTTGACTGGTCCCATGTATGATTGCATTTTCAATAATTGGCTGAAGGATCAGCTTTAATGTTCTTTTCTGCAGTACCTCAGGCTGGGCGTCAACGGTAAAATCAAACTGGTCCTTGTACCGGATTTTCTGTATCGTCAGATAGCTGGCTGCATGGTTAATCTCGTCAGAAACAAGAATGATTTCATTTCCCCTGCTGATACTTATTCTGAAAAATTTCGCAAGGGCAGATACCATGATCGTTACCCCGTCATAATTTTTGTTCTCGTTCATCCATATGATGGAGTCCAGTGTATTATATAAAAAATGGGGATTAATTTGTGCCTGAAGCGCCTTGAACTCACTTTTCCTTTTCGCTTCCTGCTCGCTGATGATCTGGTCCATCAGCTGCCGGATTCTGGCAACCATTAAGTTGAAGGTTTTTGAAAGGTGCTTGACCTCGTCTTCACCTTTTACCTCCAGATTGATGTTGAAGTCGCCATTTTCAACACGCTTCATCTGCCTTTCAAGCCGCTTGATGGGTTGCGATATTTTAAATGATATAAACATGGAGGCCAGTATTTCGAAGGCTACACCGAAAATGGATATAAATAGTATAAATTTGCTCAGATACTTTTTATTGGGCACCAATTCATCAGCATAGCTAATGCCAACCATTTTCCAATTAGTATAGCTGATATTCTGGATGGTCATGATTCTTTTTTCGCCTTGAAAATCGTCAAAGTAAGAGCCGGGATCTCTGTTGAGGGCGACATCAATGTTCTCATTTTTTAAGCCCGCATAAATAATTTGCTGCTGCGGATGGTAGATGATATTTCCGGACTGGTCGGCAATGTAGATATAGCCACGTTTGCCAAGGCTTACACGACTGCACAGCTGCTCGATGGCACTGAAATTCATGTCTACCATTGTGACCCAGGTAACCGATTTATTTTCTTCATAAAACATGACGCTCCTGCAAAGTGAAACAACCCAAGGGCGCTTGCCTTCAAAAAGCCTTTGGACATGGGGAGGGGCGAAAATATAATCCACCGGGTGTTGAACGGCTGATTGAAACCAATCCTGTTCCGCAGCAGAAAAAGTTTTGTCATGATCCCAGGCTGGAGTACTGAGCAACAGCTTACCTGTATTTGAAAAGACTGCCATGGCAGAAATATCATTTCTGATCCGGGAAGTCACACTCATAAGGTCCAGAAGGTTGTTCCGCTCATCATAGGTGCTTCCCTGCAGATTACTTCTGATCAGATCCGATATTTCCATCATGCCCTGCAGATAGGTGTCCAGGTTAAAATTTACCTGATCCATGATCTGCTGGGTACTGGATGCGGCGTTGCTTTCAGCGTTGTCGGAAAACATTCCATACAAAGCCAGGCTGATGAACAGCATAGAAAGAATAGTCACAGCGGTAAAGGATAATGTGATAACAGACTGTATACTTGTGATCTTCATGAAATTCTTCAGAAAACCAGCAATTCTTTTGAGCAAAATGCGCAGCCTTCTTTTCAAGCTCAGGACTCCTTTCCGGATCAGGATTCCTTTTTCTGCATGAACTGATTCCTGTATTCCCGTGGAGACGTACCGAAATTCTTCTTAAAGAAATAGCTGAAATAATTCACATCCGGATAGCCGATTTTCTCGGCAATCTCCGCTGTTTTCAGGTCAGAACTGAGCAGCAGCTCCTTAGCGGCATCAAGCCGGATGGCGACAAGGTATTTCAAAAATGTGACACCGGCATCTTTCTTAAATATCAGACTCAAATAGGAAGGACTGATATGCAGATGATCTGCGACTTTCTGTATGCTGAGGGAGTCGTCTCCATAATTATTTATTATGTAATCCTTTGCTTTCTCCAGAAGTAATTCTGTCGTATTTTGCCTCTTGCAGGATATGTTCTTCATGAGATGGAGGCATATTTCTTTGATCCAGTTCCTCACATCCGTTATCGTTTTCAGCTTTATGATCTCCTCGTAAATACTCAAACCATCTCCGAAAAGCACAACGGCATCGATTTGAAAATTTCGGGCAATCCTGTTAATGGTCGAGGCGATTTCCATCAGATACAACTGATATCCCCTAAAAGAGGTATTTATTCCGGTGATGTCGTCGAATAGCGCATCAACAGCCGTTGTTATTTCATTTGGTCCGCCGAACTTTATTCCGGAGATCAGCGCTTTCACCTTACTGTCATCAAAAACGATGTTTTCCGCATTTTGAGGTTCAAGGTCTTCAATAAAGATGACCCTTCCTCCTCCCATAAGCAGCTTATAATCCAGAGCAGTCATTGCAGAGGTATATGCTTCCCGTAGGTTCACAAGAGAGTCACATGTGGTGCCCAGACCGATTGTAAGTATTACTCTCAGATACTTATCTGCGGTTTGGCGTATTTCCTCGAGAAATGAAAAGGATTTGTTTAATACCGAAGTCCTTTCACAGTCTTTATAGCCCTTAATAATGATCAGCTTGTCATCGTTGTAAAATGCTTCCCCATGGGGATGGGCAGCCAGGATTTCCTTTGTAATGTTCAGAATAGCGAATTTGACCAGTTCCATATCATTTTCTTCAAAAATATTGTTTTTCAGGCTATCCGTGTCAATATCCACCACTGCCACAATAAACGTATCTCCCGCCAGATTCAGACCATAAGAGGCGATCCGGTTTTTAATTTCGTTCTCATCCGGCCGGCCTGTGATCAGGCGGGTAAGAAAACGGTCTCTGATAACCGGAAGACTTTCGTTATAATAACTGCGCAGCTTTACAATATCTTCTTTCTGAGCAATCTCATTATCAATTTGGCTTTTCAGTTTTTCTAAAAGGTCATATATGTCCTTGGGTAAGACAGGCTTGAGAATATAGTCCGCTACACCATATTTAATTGCCTGTTGTGCAAATCTAAAATCATCAAATCCGGTCAGAATAACGGTTTTAACCGTTGGGAATTGTTCTTTCAGAATCGCTGCAAGCTCCATACCATCCATGAGAGGCATGGTGATATCGGTGATAACGATGTCCGGGATATTCTCTTCAATCAGGTCGAGAGCTTCTCTGCCATTTTCTGCTTCGCCGGCTATCTCGAAATGAAATTTGGCCCATTCAATTTTCTGAATGATCCCCTTGCGTACTTCTTCCTCGTCATCAACGATAATCAATTTATACATCGGATTCACCTCTGCAGATCGCTTCCATTCATTCTACTATGATTGATACCATTTTGCAATATATCTGGGTCAGGCTTGAATTATTCCCTTTTTCAAGCTTTTTCAGGTCGCCGTAAAGAAATATACCGGCAGCTTCATCCTACTTCTTCCACTTTGCGAGGGCATCGGCCAGAGCAGAGTTGATACCTTCGTCTTCCTGCCGGCTGAGGAATTTGCCGACCTCCTTTTTATTGACCTGTTCACCTTTTCTTTTGTTGAATGCTTCCAGCTTTTCACGGTAGCCACAGGAGCAGAAGAAAGCCTTGTTTTCTCCTTCACCCCGGATTTCCATCTTCTTGTGGCATTCCGGGCACCGGGCATTGGAGATCATGGACAAGCCTTTTCTGTAACCGCATTCCCTGTCCTGGCAGACCAGCATCTTTCCCTTTTTGCCATTGACCTCAAGCAGGTATTTGCCGCACTCCGGGCACTTTTCCCTGGTCATATTGTCATGCCTGTAGGTACTTGTGTCGGCAATGACGTTCGAAACCAACTTTGTTGCATAACCTTTCATCTCGTCAATAAACGCACTGGGATTTTCCTTTCCCCTACTGATAAGTGTAAGGCGTTGTTCCCATTTTGCAGTAAGGTCCGGTGATTTCAGGTCGACGGGTACCATACCGACCAGCTGAATGCCTTTCGAAGTGGGGTGAATTTCTTTCCCTCTTCTCTCCATATAAAAAGAGTTGAACAATTTCTCAATGATGTCTGCTCTTGTGGCGGGAGTTCCGAGTCCGCTTGTCTTGTCCATGGCTTCGCGGAGGGCATCGTTCTCGATGAATTTTCCCGGATGCTCCATGGCAGTTAGCAATGTGGCCTCTGTGTAACGTGCCGGAGGCTTGGTTTTACCATTATGCAGCTGAACGGAAAGCAGCTTGAGTTTATCATCCTTTTTCACATCAGGTAAATTCTGATCCGGTTCCTCATCCGACTCAGGCTCTTCACTGGCCTGATCTTCATAGACTGATTTCCAGCCCTTTGATTTCACTATTTTACCCTTGGCGCTGAAAAGCTCTCCTTTTACATCCACCTTTACCGTTGTCTGCTCATACTCGAAAGCTGGACTGAGTACAGCAATAAACCGCTTCACAACCAGATCAAATATATTGCGCTCTTCCCGGTCCAGATCTCCCAGATTCACATATTGCTCTGTGGGTATGATGGCATGGTGATCGGTGACCTTGCTGTTGTCCACCAGTCTCTTAGTTGTCTTAATCCTGCCTCTCAAAAGAGATCGCGCGGCTTCTGCGTACGGGCCCACTGAAATACTCTTCAGCCGGTCGGGTAATGTAGGCACAATATCATCGGTGATATACCTGGAATCAGTTCGAGGGTAGGTGAGTATTTTATGGGTCTCATAAAGCTTTTGCATAATGCCCAGGGTTTGCTTGGCGGAATAACCGTATTTCCGGTTCGCGTCCCGCTGGAGCTCTGTCAGGTCATATGCCAGAGGTGGCTGTTCCTGCCTGGCTTCCTTCTTCACTTCTATAACATTGCCATCCTGTCCCTTTACTTTGGACAAAATATCTTCTGCCTTTTGTTTTTGAAACAATCTGGTCTGACCACCGGCCTTGTCCTGCCACTGTAGTGAAAAACCGTTGACATTAGCGTTGATTGTCCAATAATCTTTAGGGACAAAGCGTTTTATCTCGTTCTCTCTTTCCACAACCATTGCCAGTGTTGGTGTCTGAACCCTTCCGGCCGAGAGCTGCGCATTGTGCTTGCAGGTCAGGGCTCTCGTCACATTCAGCCCGATGAGCCAATCAGCTTGGGCGCGGCATTCTGCTGATTTATACAGGTTGTCATAATCACGGCCGGGTTTGAGATTATTAAAACCATCTTTAATCGATTTGTCAGTCTGGGAGGAGATCCATAGCCGCTTGATGGGCTTGGAAAACCCCGCCTTCATTATAATCCAGCGTGCTACCAGCTCACCCTCCCGCCCTGCATCTGTTGCAATAACCAGCTCATCGATATCAGGGCGCTTTAATAGACCTTTAACGATTCCGAACTGCTTTGCAGTCTCCCGAATGACGACCAGATCCATTTTTTTTGGGAGCATGGGCAGTGTCTCTAAGCTCCAGGTCTTGTATTGGTTACCGTATGCTTCAGGGTCTGCCAGTGTAACCAGATGTCCAAGTGCCCAGGTAACGATATATTTATTTCCCATCATACAGCCATTGCTGCCTTGATTACAGTTCAAAACCTTTGCCAGATCCTTCCCGACGGAAGGCTTCTCAGCCAGAACAAGTATTTTCCCCATCTATAAAACCTCTTTCGATTTAAAATGATTGAATTTCCAGTAATTCAACAAAAGTATCAAAGTTTATTCATTTATCATATCCTATTTTTCAGTAACTTGCATCGTATTTGAAAAACCTAGCTGAAAATTGTTAAAAATGGCCATCCCATCCAAAGGATATATTGTAGATATTGTAAAAATCAACTATAATAGAATAATGTCGAATTATCTGCCATAACATTTTCCATTAAACTCTGCGTGGGCTTCATATAAGGCCGGGTAATGGAGTGCAGGGGAGGATTGCAGCATGAGTAGAAAGCGGGTTGCCACTATTTTACTGAGCAGTGTACTTGCAGCAGCGATAACGCTTACCGGTTGTGGCAGTAACGAGGATCGGCTATTGGACAAAAAGAGCCCGGTTCCTATTACGATATGGCATTATTATAATGGCGCCCAGATGCAGAAATTTGATGAGCTTGTGGTAAAGTTTAATGAAACCGTCGGGGCCGAAAAGGGAATTGTTGTTGAAGCTTATAATAAGGGCAGCGTGAGCGAGCTGAATACCAAGGTGCTGGATGCTGTCAATCACAAGATTGCTGCCGAGGCTGTACCGGATATTTTTGCTGCTTATGCAGATACGGCATATGAGATCAATCGTAGGGGTCTGGTTGCGGATGTGGGTCAATATCTCACAGAAGAGGAGAAGGTGGAATACTTTCCGGCTTATTTATCGGAAGGCCGATTTGAAAATGATCACAGCATTAAGCTTTTCCCTATAGCAAAATCTACAGAAGTGCTGATGCTCAATTATACGGATTGGAACCAGTTTGCCACGGCTACCGGTGCATCAGAGCATAACTTTTCAACCTGGGAGGGTATTGCAGAGCTGGCAAAGCAATATTATGAATGGACAGACAGCCTGACACCGGAAGCGGATGACGGGAAGTCCTTTTTTGGGCGGGATGCGATGGCAAATTACATCCTTGTTGGAAGTTATCAGCTAGGCCATGAACTGTTTGAAGTGAACGACGGGAAGGTTAACATAAATCTGGACAAAAAGGTTATGCGACGCTTGTGGGATAATTATTATTTACCTTATATTAGCGGTTATTATAAATCAATAGGCCGGTTCAGAAGCGACGATGTAAAGACCGGCGATATTATTGCCTTTGTCGGCTCAACTTCCGGTGTGTCATTTTTTCCGTCGGAAGTAACAAGAGAGGACGGCAGTACCTATTCTATCGATTCTAAAGTATACCCGGCGCCGAATTTTGAAGGTACTCCTCCAATGTCAGTGCAGCAGGGAGCCGGAATGGTGGTGGTAAAATCCACTGAGAAAAAGGAGTATGCCGCAGCCACATTTCTGAAATGGTTTACAAACAAGCAACAGAACGTTGACTTTTCAATCGGTTCGGGATACTTGCCTGTAAAGAAAGAGGCCAACAATTTGAATGTGATTATGGAGGCTATTCACCATTTACAGGAACCAATATCGAATACTTTGCAAGAGGTGCTTATCACTGGTGTTGACATGACTAAAAGCTATACTTTATACACCGGTAAGGCATTTAAGAATGGAACAGCTGCCAGAAATATTCTTGATGAAGCCCTTCATTCAAAAGCAGAAATTGATTTTGCTGCAGCGGAGGTGCTGATTGAATCCGGAATACCTCGTAATGACGCTATTGCCCGTCTTTATACGGATCAGAGCTTTGATCAGTGGTATGACGAATTAAGAGCCAAATTAAAAGCCATCATTCGATAGAGTATAACAAAAGGAATACTAAAATTGAAGCGACTTGCGAATAGAAAAAAGAATATACTGAAACGACTTCTCGTTCCTATCATGGGTGTACTGCTGTTACAGGCCATTCTTTATTCTGTTGTTATTATAGAGGGGAGCGTTGTCAGTAAATCTGACAGGAATTCATTTGAAATTTTGAATGAGAGGGTTATTAACCGCAAGCAGTACATCGAGAATGAAATGATCCATCGCTGGTCCAATTTTGAAGAGGGAGAGGCAA
>JAEZLF010000239.1 GCA_023435925.1 Bacillota bacterium | reverse complement strand
TGTTACATCTGTTCTGCGTAAGAATGGCTACAATACGATTGCAGCTGGTTTCTCTGAAGCATGGACACTTGACCTGATCAACAACCCTCTTTTCACCAGCTATAACAAGGATAACCTGAAAATTCAGTATCAGCTGGAACAGGGCGAGGCAAGCTGGCATGATGAAAATGTTAAGCGCGTTTTTGAAGATGTCAAGGCATTCGGTGAAAACGGTGTATTCATTGATGGTGTACAGGGTACCAGCTATGATGCGTCTATCGCTCTGTTTGCTCAGGAAGGTGCGGCAATGCTTTGCACTGGCAGCTGGGACATCAGTTCTGTAAAAAAACAGAATCCGGACATTGATTTTGGCTTCTTTGTTTTGCCGAACTCCGATGACTACTGCCCGATGACGACTGCTCTTGGTCAGAGCTACGCAATTAATGCAGACTCCCCTAATAACGAAGCTGCTATCATGTTCCTTGAGTACCTCTATAGCCCTGAAGTTGCCGGACTGTATGCAGAAACCACCAAACAGTTCTCTGCAACTGCTGGTGTTAAAGTTGATAACGCTGATCTGAATGCTGTTACTGAACTTCTTGCAAGCCATGATAGCTTCCCAGGCCCGAACGTGTATCCGACTAAGAGTGAATTCCATGACATCGTGCGTGAGGCCCTTGCAAAGGCTCTTAAAGGCGGCGACATAAAATCAATTCTGGACGAAGCAGAAGCCCAGACTATTGCACTACGCAAAGACTAAAGGAATCATGCAAGCACCACAGCAAACGGTCTTGTTTGCTGTGGTGCTGCAATCCTAAAAGGAGCTACGATATCATGAACAAGAACTATGCGATGGCTTGCAAACGCGAAAAATTAGGAATAGCAGCTTTTTTGGCGTTGCCCGTATTAGTATATTGCATCTTTTGCCTTGGACCGACATTGGCTACTATGGTATACAGTCTGTTTAAGTGGAACGGCATTTCTGACGATGTGCAATTTGTTGGCCTAAAAAATTTTATTTCGTTGTTTACAACGAACAGTACATTTAAAATCTCCATTGTAAATACGCTTATTTACACGGTATTTGTTATGGTTGTTCAGAACTCTCTGGCGCTTCTGATTGCAGTGCAGATATATCGGGAGTCAAAGATGAACAACATCTGCAGGACGCTATTTTATTTACCGGTTATCCTTTCTGCAGTTACAATCGGTTTTACCTGGTCCTTTATTTACGACCCCAATATTGGTGTATTGAATACTGTACTTAGGGTCTTGAATCTCAACGGTCTAACACATGTCTGGTTGAGCGAAAAATATATTGCGGTACTTGCAATTGCATTTGTCCATGTCTGGTGGGGCTGCGGTAACGCAATGATTCTATATATAGCCGGGTTACAAGGTGTACCCGAAGAGTTGATGGAGGCTGCAGGCATTGATGGATGCAACAGTTGGCAGCGTTTCTGGCGAGTAACTTTCCCAACATTGATGCCTACCGTTGCGCTTGTAGTTGTCCTATCAATGATTGGCTCCTTTAAAACTTTTGAACTTGTATTTACGATGACGCAGGGTGGCAGTGATAAAACGTCGATGGTTCTTGCGCTTCAGGCATATAAAGAGGCCTTCGCCTATGGCGACGTTGGAACGGGCTCTGCTGTGGCAGTAATTCTTCTGGCAGTTGTCAGTATGTTCAGCCTGCTTCAAATGAAACTCACAGATAGAAAGTGAGGGGAAATGATGAAAAGAATTTTTCCGAAAATATTAAAACAATGCTTTTTAATCGTAATGTTGGGCTTCACTCTTTATCCTGTGTTTATGGTTGTCAGTAATTCCTTAAAAACACAAGCGGAGTTATATAAGAATACACTTGGCCTCCCAACGAACGCACAGTTTCAAAACTATGTGCAGGCAGTTAAGTCGGGTAATCTTGCAAATGCATTTCTTATTACCTTGATTCTTACAGTTGCATCTGTGATCCTGATTACGGTTTTGGGAAGCTTTGCAGCTTTTGCATTAAGCCGGACAAGAACAAAGGCGGGAAAAACTCTGTACCAGATCATGATCATAGGCATGATGATCCCTTACCAGGTATCCATGTTTCAGCTTTATCGCCTGATGGATTCATTGCATTTGATCAATCAGCTTCACGGTCTCATTTTGGTATATACCGCATGGGGACTTCCGTTTACCGTCTACGTAATGTATGGCTTTATGTGCAATATCCCGGAAGAAATTATTGAGGCCTCTAAAATTGACGGGTGTTCTCTCTGGCATTTGTATGCTAAGGTCATTATGCCACTTTCTTCAACGGTTGTTGCATCAAGTATTATTTTTAATTTGGTATTTGTATGGAACGACCTTAACTTCCCACTGATTTTAATCGATAATCCGAATTTGAAAACACTGAGCAATGCATTGCTCGCGTTTAGAGGGCAATATTCCTCTCAATATACATTGCTGTTTGCGGGTGTCGTACTATCATCCATTCCGTTGGTAGTCGTTTTCTTGTTACTGCAAAAAAAATTCACAGCCGGGATGATGGCAGGTAGCGTCAAAGGCTAGAAAAAAAGGAAACTAATAATGAGTATAAAACGAATTGACATAGTTCACCACCTTCACACAGATCTTGGTTATACGGATCACCCGCTGCGCGCCAGAGAACTGCACGCACAATTTGTTGGTCAGGCGGTTGATGCGGTACTACAGAGTACTGGTGAATCCTATCCTTTTGCATGGACATGTGAGACAATGCTTAGTGTTAGTGAATGGCTGCAGAAAACTGGAGCAACACAACAGAAGCAGTTTTACACAGCAGTTAAAACTGGAAGGCTGGATATAACAGCACTTCCAATAAATATTACGCCATTTTTATCATCTGAAGAATGGGATCAACTGTTAAGTTGGATGCCGAAGTCTTTTTGGGATGAAGTACATATTCAGACGGCAATGCAAAATGATATCAATGGTTTTCCGGTTGCAGCTGTTGAAAAGATGCTTGACAAAGGTGTCAAGTAC
>JAEZLF010000231.1 GCA_023435925.1 Bacillota bacterium | reverse complement strand
AAAATAAGAGGACAAGACGATGGAAAAACTGGGACTGAATGAGATAAGAGAGCGTTATTTGAAATTTTTTGAGGGGAAGGATCATTTGCGTCTACCAAGCTTTTCGCTGGTACCTCATAATGACCCGAGTATACTGCTGATCAATGCAGGCATGACGCCGCTCAAGCCCTATTTTACAGGTGCTGAAGCACCTCCGCACAACAGAGTGACAACCTGTCAGAAATGCATCAGAACGCCGGATATTGAGAATGTCGGCAAGACAGCCAGGCATGGTACATTTTTTGAAATGCTGGGTAATTTTTCTTTTGGGGATTATTTTAAAAAGGAAGCGATTCCATGGGCGTGGGAATTTTTCACGAAGGATATGGCGATTCCGGCCGACAGGCTTTTTGTAACGGTATATCAGGATGATGATGAGGCTTTTGAGATATGGGAGAAGGATGTCGGTATTCCCGCTGACCGCATTTTCAGAATGGGTAAAGAGGATAACTTCTGGGAGCATGGGACAGGACCTTGCGGCCCTTGTTCAGAGATACACTTTGACAGAGGCGCTGATAAAGGCTGTGGTAAGACTGATTGTAAGGTGGGGTGTGACTGCGACAGATACATAGAGATTTGGAATCTTGTGTTTACACAGTTTAATAAAGAGGAAGATGGTACCTATTCCAAGCTGCAGAAGAAAAACATCGACACCGGTATGGGATTGGAGAGATTGGCCTGTGTGATGCAGGATGTAAACAATCTTTTTGAAGTTGATACCATCCGGAACATTTTGAATTATGTCTGCCAAAAAGCTGGAGTTGAGTATGGTGCGGCAGAATCGACCGACGTTTCCATACGGGTTATTACCGATCATATCAGAAGTACGACAATGATGGTTTCCGATGGAATCCTTCCATCCAACGAAGGCAGAGGATATGTCTTGAGGAGGCTTCTTAGAAGGGCTGCACGCCATGGCAGGCTGATCGGTATAGAAGATGCATTCCTCTATGATGTAGCTCAGGTGGTTATCAATGAGTCTGGGGAAGCGTATCCGGAGCTTGCCGAAAAGGCGGATTATATTTGCAAGGTGATCAAAATTGAAGAAGGACGTTTCGCGGCAACGATTGACCAGGGACTGAGCATCCTCAATGATTTCATTGACGAAGTGAAGAATGCCGGCGGAAAAGTGCTGCCGGGCAGCATGGTGTTTAAGCTTCATGATACCTACGGCTTTCCTCTTGACTTGACCCGTGAGATCGCAGAAGAAGTGGGTCTCGATATAGATGAGGCTGGTTTTAAGGCGGAAATGGGTGAACAGAAGAAGAAGGCCCGTGAAGCTTTAAAGAGCAAGGAGACCTCTGCGTGGGGACAGGAAATTGCCGCAGGCATTGACAAAAGCGTGAAAACTGCGTTTACAGGGTATGAAGCTTGCGAAAATGAGGCCAATATTCTATATATTATTGTGCAAAGCGCTCTGGTTGAAAATGCCCAACAGGGTGATGAGGTAACGATTGTATTGGATCGGACACCATTTTATGCGGAAAGCGGCGGACAAGTGGCAGATACCGGATTCATCCGGACGAAAACCGGTACGGTAAAGGTCAATGATTGCAGAAAAACTGCCGAGGGTATGTATCTGCATATCGGTATTGTTGAGGAAGGGATTGTGGAGAGAGGTTCAGCAGCCACAGCCGCAATTGATGCGGATAGGAGGCTTGCTACAGCACGGAATCATACTACAACTCACCTTCTGCAGAGAGCATTAAGAAATGTGCTTGGCGACCATGTGACACAGGCGGGATCATGGGTCGGCCCTGATAGGCTGAGATTTGACTTTCATCATTTTTCTGCTATGACGAAGGAAGAGCTGGAGCGTGTTGAGAAGGAAGTCAATGAAAAGATCCTTGAAAATTTGAAGGTCAGTGTTCGTGAGATGCCTGTTGATGAGGCTAAGAGCCTTGGGGCTATGGCGCTTTTCGGTGAAAAATACGGAAATATTGTCAGGGTGGTTCAGTCAGGTGATTACAGCATTGAGCTGTGCGGAGGAACACACCTGAGCTTTACCGCCCAGGCAGGGCTTGTAAAGGTGTTGGGAGAGAGTGGCGTAGCTGCCGGTGTCAGAAGGATTGAGGCGCTGACCGGTCAGGGTGCTATTGATTATTACAAAGAGAAGGAAGAGCAGCTCAATGGAATAGCCGGTGCGCTGAAGTCTTCACCCCAGGATAGCATGAAGAAGGCGGAGATGCTAAACGCAGAGCTGAAGTCGGCATTAAAGGAAATTGAACAGCTGAAGGATAAGCTGGTTAGCGGTTCCTTTGACGATGTTCTTTCTAAGGCAGCTGATGTAAATGGTATTAAAGCAGTAACTGCACGATTTGACCAGCTGGATATGGAGGCGCTTCGCAATACCTGCGAAACGCTGAGAAACAAGATTGGATCGGGTGTTGTCGTGTTGGCGTCTGCATTTGGCGGGAAGGTCAGCTTTGTTGCGATGGCTTCGAAGGATGCGGTTGAGCGAGGCGCCCACTGCGGGAATATTATAAGGGAAGCTGCCAAGGCAGCCGGCGGTGGCGGTGGCGGTCGTCCCGACATGGCTCAGGCAGGCGGCAAGGATGCAGCTAAGATTGATGAGGCGTTGAAGTGTGCTCTTGAAGCGGTCAAGGCACAGGTGAAGTGAGATCCTCTCAGGTCAATGAAGGACGAAATAGAAAGAAGGGCTATTATGGAGAATTGTATTTTTTGTAAAATTATTGACAGACAGATTCCATCCACGATTGTGTATGAGGACGACAAGGTGCTGGCTTTCAATGATATCAACCCGGCTGCTCCCGTGCATGTGGTCATCATTCCCAAGGTGCACATTGCCAATGTCAACGAGCTTACGGAAGAAAATGCCGCTGTGCTTGCAGATATTCACCTTGCTGCCCAAACGATTGCCAAAAAGCTTGGAATAGCCGACAAAGGATACAGACTGATCAACAACTGCGGAGCGGATGCGGGTCAGACCGTATTCCACCTGCACTATCATCTCATTGGCGGGATAGTTCTTGGCGCAAAAATAATTTAGTACTGCCGAGGTTTAGTGCTGCTTAGATATTGTACAGCTGAGCGTAGTGCTGCTGAAAAATAGTACTGTTGAAATTCAGTGTAAGAACAGGAGGCTATTCAATGAGCGATGAAATGAGCAATGTAGCGAGTAATGTAGCGAATAATGGGATTCTGGGTACAAATATTGTTGTTCAAATCGGCTTTATTGTGAAGGATGTGGAGGCCGCTAAGAAGAAATTTGCTGAATTTCTGGGTTTACCGGAGCCGGATGCAAACTGGACCGACAGCATCGAGAAGTCCCAGGCTGTTTATCGGGGCAAACCCTGTAATGCACGTGCGAAGCTGGCGTTTTTCAAGGTGGGTCAGACGCTGGACATTGAACTGATTCAGCCTGATGAGCAGCCATCGGTGTGGCGCGAATTTCTGGAAGAAAAGGGAGAAGGCATACAGCATATTGCTTTTTACATAAAAGGTATGAAAGAAAAAATCATGACACTTGAGGCCAATGGGATGACCCTGCTGCAAAAGGGAGAATATACAGGCGGACGTTATGCCTATGTCGATGCAATGAAAGATTTAAAGACGATAGTTGAGCTGTTGGAAAATGACTGACAGGAAATGAATGTGAAGTGCAAAATGCGAAACATTCTGTATGCTTTGTCATGAAAAGAGACAGCCTCTATTGACTTTATTTTGAAGTATAATATATAATATACTGTGTGCTATACATTAGCTTGGTTCCCACAAGTATTTGCAGCAATATACATGGTTTATTCCTGGCACAATTGCTACCATCGGAGGGAGGGAAATACATGTCTGAAGTTAGAGTAAAAGAGAATGAGTCTCTCGACAGCGCTCTTAAGAGATTTAAGCGTTCGTGCGCCAAATCCGGCGTTCTCGCTGAAGTTCGGAAAAGAGAGCATTATGAGAAGCCGAGCGTTAAAAGAAAGAAGAAGTCTGAAGCGGCAAGAAAGAGGAAGTTTAAATAAGTCCGCGGCAATAACGGCTACGGTTCAATAAGTCGCAGGGGAGGCTGGAACAATGTCCCTCAAGGAGCAATTGCTTGAAGATATGAAGAATGCTATGAAGGATAAGGATGCTGTTAAAAAGAACACTGTCCAAATGGCAAGAGCCGCAATTCTTCAAGTGGAGAAGGATAACAAGATCGTTCTTGATGATGATGGTATCTTAGAAATTATAGCGAAGGAAGTAAAGAAGAGAAGGGATGTTCTCCCAGACTACGAAAAGAGTGGGAGACAGGACCTGATAGACGATTTGAAAGCCGAGATAGACGTTTTGCTGAAATATCTTCCGCAGCAATTGACGGAGGAAGAGCTTGAGGTAATAGTCAGGCAAGCGGTTCAGGAAACTGGCGCCGCCTCCATCAAGGACATGGGAAAGATTATGCAGGCAGTGATGCCGCAGGTTAAGGGCAGAGCTGACGGCAAAATGATCAATACGATCGTTAAAAAGATAATTGGATAAATCTGAAAAGTGTGAAAAGCTCGATGCAAATCGGGCTTTTTTCATAGGAATTAATCAAATTTGGCAGACATTATTTCATTTTACACAGGGAAGGTCGGAGAATTTCGTGCAGCATAAGGTGTGGGTCTATAAAGATGTTGATGAAAGAGAAGTAGACAAGCTGGCTGGCAGTGCCTGTATATCAAGGGTTATGGCGAAGGTGTTTGTCAGTCGGGGCATTTTGGATAGTGATTATGTAAAAAGCTTTATAAAGCCGGATTTGAGAGAAATGCATGATCCTTTTCTGATGGATGGAATGGAGACGGCAGTTGAAAGGATTATGCAAGCAGTAAGCGGCCGGGAAGGTATCCTGGTTTTTGGGGACTATGATGTAGATGGCATTGCAAGCACATCGATTTTATATCATTTTCTGAAGGCTCTGGGTGCTGAAGTTCAATATTTTATTCCTGACCGCATAGAGGACGGATACGGTCTTTCAATGACTACGGCAGAAAAAGTTGTGAAGCTCCCTGTATCACTGGTTATAACTGTCGATTGCGGGATTACCTCGGTGGATGAGGTTCAATGGCTTCAGGAATCGGGAATCCAGGTTATCGTTACGGATCATCACCAGTGCAAGGAGGTTCTGCCGGAAGCAGCTGTGGTAATTAATCCCCACAAGCCCGGCTGTGAATATCCGTTTAAGGAATTGGCAGGTGCCGGTGTGGCATTGAAGCTGGTACAGGCGCTTTGCGTAAAAACGGGACATGTGAATGCATATAAGAGGTACATGGATCTGGCGGCATTGGCCACGATTGCCGATGTGGTTCCATTGGTGGGAGAGAACAGGCTTATTGCAGGATTTGGACTCGTTGCGATGGAAAAATCTAAAAATCAGGGGTTAAAAGCTTTAATCAAGGAAGCGGGGTTTGGCGGGAAGCCATTGACAGCGTATCATGCCGCTTTTGGCCTTGCACCCAGGATTAATGCGGCTGGCCGCCTTGGAAGTGCCATCAGGGGTGTGCAGCTTTTTACAGCTGACAGTCAGGTATTGGCAGAAGCGTTGGCAAAGGAATTGGACAATGAAAATAAGTGCAGGCAGGATACGGAAAGTCAAATCATTGATGAAGCCATTGCAACAGTGGAAAAGGAGATGGACCCTGAAAGGGAAAAGGTTCTTATCGTAAGCGGAGAAGGCTGGCATCATGGCGTGATTGGAATTGTCGCATCAAAGATATTGGAAAAGTATAACAGGCCATGTATTGTGATATCTATTGAAAATGGAATCGGGAAAGGCTCCGGAAGGAGTTTGAAATGCTTCAATCTGTTTATGGCGCTTACCCATTGCGGACATTTGATGGATAAGTTTGGAGGACATGAGATGGCTGCGGGACTGACCATTCAGGCTGATAAAATAAATGAGTTCAGATCTTGCATGAATGCATATGCTGATAGTATTCTGACGGATGATGATTTGGTACCTAACATTAAGGTGGATGCTTTTCTGGACAGAAATGACCTGTCGCTGCAAAGTGTCAAGGAACTAACTTATCTGACACCCTTTGGCGCCGGAAATCCCGGTCCGGTTTTCGGATACCGGGGTCTTACTGTAGTGGATGTCAGATTATTAAGTGAGGGAAAGCATTTAAAGCTCAGTCTGTTTGATGGAAGTCAGAAAGTTGATGCAATCGGCTTCAATATGGGTGAACTGGCTGACGAGTGTATTGTTGGAAAAAGAGTGGACGCGGTTTTTTCTCTGGAAGTGAACCAGTGGAATGGAAGCAGCAAGCTTCAGCTGAACCTGAAGGACATTAAAGCTGGAACTTAGACAGGTACAGACAAAAAATATTGTTTTTAGCGGTGTAAATGACTATAATAGAAGAATATCAGGACAGGGAGGCTCACTATAATGGATTTGAAAGCTAAACTCAGGCATGTCCCAGATTTCCCCAAAGAGGGTATAGATTTTATTGATATTACAACCGTTCTGCAGGATAGTGAAGCGCTTCAGCAAAGCATTGAAGAGATGAAGAGGCTGACACTCGGAATGGGAGATTTTGATCTTATTATTGGACCTGAATCAAGGGGCTTTATTTTTGGGGCTCCGGTGGCATATGCACTGAATAAGGGCTTCGTGCCTATCAGGAAGAAAGGGAAGCTGCCCTATAAGACCATCAGTGTGGAATATCAGCTGGAATACGGCACAGATGTGCTGGAAATACATCAGGATGCTATCAGGCCGGGACAGAAGGTCGTTATCATTGATGATTTGCTGGCTACCGGCGGAACGATGGAATCCAACATAAGACTTGTTGAAAAGCTCGGTGGTGAGGTGGCTGGGCTGGTGTTTTTCATTGAACTGGAATTCCTGAAGGGCAGGGAAAGGCTTGAGGGCTACAATGTGGCCTCGATTGTAAGATTTTGATACACAAGTGACTCAAGTGACATACCGGAGGAAAGCTGATGGATAGCCGCTATAATAAGCTTGTCGACAAAATAAAAGAATATAACCCCAGCTGTGATTTTGATTTGCTCAGCAAAGCTTATGCTCTGGCAAAGGAAGCCCATGAGGGCCAGCTGAGGGAATCGGGCGATCCCTATATCAGTCATCCGATTGAGGTCGCTTATATTCTGGCGGATCTGGAGCTGGATCTGACAACGATCATTGCCGGGCTTTTACATGATACGGTGGAGGATACCAACTGTACCTACGAGGATATAAAACAGCAATTCGGTGAAGACACGGCAATGCTGGTGGATGGTGTTACAAAGCTTGACAAGATTCCATACACTACCAAGGAAGAGCAGCAGGCTGAAAATCTGAGAAAAATGTTTATGGCTATGGCCAAGGACATCAGGGTTATTTTGATAAAGCTGGCGGACAGGATGCATAACATGCATACCCTGAAGTATATGCCGCCGGACAAGCAATTGGAAAAAGCCCGGGAAACGCTTGAGATCTATGCTCCGCTGGCACACAGGCTCGGTATCTCAAAGGTGAAGTGGGAGCTGGAGGATGTTTGCTTACGGTACCTGCATCCGGATGATTATTATGACCTTGTGGAGAAAATTGCGAAAAAGCGTCGTGAGCGCGAAGCTTTTATAGCCAATATTAAAGAGGAAATAAAAACCAAAACAACTGAGCTTGGGATTGAAACACAGATTGACGGAAGGCCCAAGCATTTCTATAGCATTTACAAAAAAATGCAGACACAGAACAAGACATTGGATCAGATCTATGATCTTTTTGCAGTCAGGGTTATCGTGAATTCTGTGAAGGACTGTTATGCTGTGCTTGGTCTGGTTCATGAGTTATATAAGCCGATGCCGGGCAGGTTCAAGGATTATATCGCCATGCCCAAGCCTAACATGTACCAATCATTACATACAACGCTGATCGGCCACGAGGGACAACCTTTTGAAGTGCAAATCAGAACCTGGGATATGCACAGGGTTGCGGAAGTTGGTATCGCAGCGCATTGGAGGTACAAGGAGGGTATGTCCGGAGAAAGCGAGCTGGATAATAAGCTTGCATGGCTGCGTCAAATGCTGGAATGGCAGAAGGATGCCAGGGATGCTAATGAATTTGTTGAAACGGTAAAAATTGATCTGTTTGCTGATGAGGTATTTGTTTTTACACCAAAGGGAGATGTGGTGAACCTGCCGGCCGGATCAAATCCCATTGATTTTGCATATGCTATCCATAGTGCAGTTGGCAATAAAATGATGGGAGCAAGGGTGAACGGGGAAATTGTCAAGCTGGGGAGCGTACTGAAAAACGGTGACATTGTTGAGGTGATGACATCAGCTAATGTCCATGGACCCAGCCGCGATTGGCTGAAAATCGTAAAAAGCTCTCAGGCACGCAATAAAATCAATCAGTGGTTTAAACGTGAGAATAGAGAAGAGAATATAGAACGGGGCAGAGAATCGATTGACAGGGAATTGAAGAAGCAGGGGCTGACATATAATCAGCTTTTTAAAAATGATTGGGTTGAGATCATGCTGAAGAAGTTTAACTTCAATTCTCTGGAAGATATGTTTTCAGCAGTGGGATATGGAGGTATTGGTGCCAGTAAGGTGGTATCAAGACTGAAAGAGGAATTCCGGAAAACGGTTAAACCGGATGAACTGGAGGCTGAGCTTGAACGGGAAGCGCAAGCAAGGCTGGAGAAGGAAAAAGAAAAGAAGAGAAGAACCATACCGGAAAACGGTGTTATTGTTAAGGGAATCGACAATTGTCTGGTGAGACTGTCCAGATGCTGCAATCCTGTGCCAGGCGATGATATTATTGGCTACATTACACGAGGCAGGGGTGTTTCTGTCCACAGAAGTGATTGCACCAATGTTACCGGCAGCCGCGGAGAGGATGAACGGTTGATAGAAGTCAAGTGGTATACGGCCATCAATGTAGCGTATAAGGCCGATATCACAGTAATGGCTAACGACAGAACCGCTCTGCTAATGGAAATCACCAATACGATCGGTGAGGCCAAGATCCCTCTGAAGGCTATCAATGCCAGAACGACACGGGAACAGATCGCAATTATCAACCTGACATTGGAGATTAACGACACAGAGCAGCTGGACAAAATTATTAAAAAGTTGAAAAAGGTAGACGGCGTATTTGAGGTGACAAGGAATAAGCAATAGAATTGAACAACGTCACATTAGAAATTGGATAGGAGTAGGCGAGCTATGTTTTTAAAACGTATTGCAACAGGGATGGTTTCATCGAACTGCTATATTCTGGGGGATTCTGGAGAAGCGGCTGTCATTGATCCCGGCGTAGAACAGGAAGATATCATTCAAATTCTTGAAGCGCAGAATTTGACCTTGAAATATATTATTTTGACCCATGCGCATATCGATCACATTTTGCATATGGAAGAGCTTCTCAATGCTTGCGGAGGTAAGACAGTAATCCATGCTGAGGATGCGCCGCTGCTTGGAAATGCCATGTTAAACGGATCTATGCTGTTTGGCCTTACTAAGGTTTTCAGAGATGCCGATTTGCAGGTGAAGGACGGTGACAGGCTTGAACTGGGCGGCTTAAAGCTGGAAATCATCCATACTCCGGGGCATACGCCAGGAAGCATTTGTGTGAGAGCGGAGGATTGTATTTTCACTGGGGATACGCTGTTCAGACTTAGTGTGGGCAGGACCGATCTGGGGGCAGGTGACCATGACAGGCTGATGAACTCTCTGAGGAGATTGATGAAGCTGGAGGAAGGTTTGAAGGTGTATCCTGGCCATGGTTCAGCAAGCGATATTGGATACGAGAAGGAAAACAACACGTATTTATGGTAGGATCAAAAATTCTAGCTATTGACAATCATGCCCGGCATAATTAAAATATATAGTACGTTGAATTTTCAAAGGCAATGAAGGGAAAAAGTAACCTGTACATGTTTCAGGGAGAAGGTGTCTCGACTGTGAACACCTTTAACATAAGGGCAGGTGAACGAACATCCTTGAGCTGATCGGAAGAAAGTTGATGCACTGAGGGAGTATTCCTGTAAAGCATACAATCAGTAAGCCGTTCCGTATATCCTGCGTTAAGGGTGAAAGTGGGTTTTTCAAACCTATTAGGGTGGCACCGCGGGAAGCAGCTCTCGTCCCTGACTTTACTGTCAGGCGGGAGCTTTTATTTATGAATAGGAATTTATGGTTTTCAATTTACTACGGGGAAAAATCAGGCACGGTGGCAGTTGTGGTGCGGTTATAACTGCCATAACAAAGAGGAATAACAGGAGGATGCTATGTTCACTCAAGCTCCAAAAGGTACCAGGGATATACTCCCTGCCGAAATTTACAAGTGGCAGTATGTCGAGAAGGTCTTCGCAAAGCTTTGCAGCAGTTTTGGGTACAAGGAAATAAGGATACCGGTTTTTGAGCATACGGAGCTTTTTCAGCGGGGAGTCGGTGACACGACTGATATTGTACAGAAGGAAATGTACACCTTCAATGACAAGGGCGGCAGAAGTATAACGCTGAGACCCGAGGGTACGGCGGGTGTCGTGAGAAGCTTTATTGAAAACGGAATGTCGTCTCTTCCGCAGCCCATCAAGCTCTACTACGATATTACGGCCTATCGGTATGAAAACGTACAAAAAGGACGGTACAGGGAATTTCATCAGTTGGGTGTGGAGGCTTTCGGCTCGGCCGGTCCTGCAATTGATGTGGAAATCATCAGTATTCTTTCCATGTTTTTTGAAATACTGGGTTTGAAGAAAACAGGGCTGAACATTAACAGCATCGGCTGTCCTGTATGCAGAACAGCTTACAATGAGCAGCTAAAGGAATATTTCAGACCGCATCTTCCTGAGCTATGCGAGAACTGCAAAGGACGGTTTGAGAGAAACCCGCTGAGGAT
>JAEZLF010000032.1 GCA_023435925.1 Bacillota bacterium | reverse complement strand
AAAATACTACTTATGTGTTACTAAAATAATCAATATGTAGTATACCAAATCAATGATTTGTAGGGGGTAAAGAAAGACATCGTGTTGTAAAATAAGTTGAGTAGCTTTTTCCTATATAAGCGAGGTGAAAGGGTTGATAAAAAACAGCAGATCTTTGGTCAGAAAGCTGATGAATATCGTTTTGATCGGTATGATTGTCTTTTGTTTTTATCAAGGGCTGGTTCAAATTACTTATGCAAATGCCAATATGAATAAGCCGGATGTTGTCATAACCATTAACAGTGACGGTCGGATGTCCTGTGAGGGAAACCTGCTGGGAAGTGAACTGTGGTATCCCGGTAAAGAGGCAAGCGGTGTTATCAGAATCTGCAACAATTTCAGAGCCACCGTTTTGAAGGACTTTGGTTTGTCGGTTACGCTGAATAGTTCAAAACCGGGAATCGACAGAGATTATGTGAATACTTCATTTTTAAATAACATGAAATTGACCCTGATGAGGGGGAAATTACTCATTTTCAATGAAACTGTGTATGAAGACAGAAGCTTCATGCAACTGGTAAACAACACAAATGGCGGTGAAGCTGACGGTTACTCCGAAGCGTTAAACTGCAAAATTCCGAGAAATGATTCTATTGATTTTAACTACATTCTGCGTATGGATGGGGAATCCGGCGATGAACTGGAAAACCTGTCGGCATCGGTAGAAGTTCGATTAAACCTCCAGGAGGATGTTGCCCAGGAAGATGCCATTCAGGAAGATGCCGTCACAGAAGAAGTTGTCCGGGAATAGTACTATTGAGAAAAAAATACCAATAAGCTGCCATTACGGAATAATGCCGTTCAAGAAAATGCCGTTACAGAAGTACGTACGCAGATCAATAAATGCTATTACAAAATAATGTTATTCCGAAAAATGCTATCACGGAATAATGTACGCATATCAATTCGGGCACACTGTAATCACTTGATAACGATAGGACCATGACCGCCGCAGATCATCACAGGCTTATGGATTTCTGCCTTCATTTCTTCAATAAGGCTTTTAATCTGATTTCTCACATCAGTAGCTTTATTGGAATCCACATTAACACTTCGCATCAGATAGGGCGCAAGGGAGTTGAATTCCGAGAGCTCCGCAGAAAAACCACTGATGTTGACAAGATTATCGCCTGTGAAGATAATACCATGCTTACGGCAAACGAACACCATCTCGCCATATAAATGCCCTCCGCTGCCTTCAAAGACCTCGAAATCAAGATCATTAACGGAGAAATCGGCAATATGCAGCAGCTCATCGTGCTCCTGAGGAGTATTACTGTCTAAAATATAAAACTGGCCGGTATTCGGCGGTGTATAACCGGAAATAATCCGGCTGAGCTTACTGTAGCCCAGGTTCAATTCATTATTCTCCCGGAAATCCGGCATTCCCTTTAGCTGCCGCTCTAAGCTTTCGGCACTCTTGCGGTTGAGACGTATCTTTACACCTTCCAGCTTTGAGAGCAACCCACAGTGGTCGACATCTGCATGTGTGATATAAACCCTCTTACACCGGCTCTTCCATTCAGGAATCAGATGTTCCAAGGTTTTCATCAATTCATCGGAATAGACAGCATAGCCCGTATCGATTAAAACAATCTCATCGGCGGATTTCAGGACATAGGTGTTGCTGCCGCAAGGCGGCTGTATCCCATATAACGTGACGGAATCGCTAATGGGATGGGTTGAAATTTCAGCCTTGAAATTGTCACCCCGATGTTTGCTGATAAAGTAGGCGAATCGGCGTATATGATCGAAAACCTTATGAGGATTTTCGCCGTTCTCCTCCAGCATCTGCAATATTCTGTTGGATTCGGCTATAAAACTCATGGTCTCCTCAATGCTCAGACTCAGTAGCTTTTGCATTTCGTTTGCTAAACGGATGTAGAAAATAGTGTTATCCAGGCTTTTTTCGGAGTCGTCATAGTCAATGATATCGATCTGATAAAGCTCACTGACGTCATCAAGCAGCATTTTTATCACCTTCGGATTCTCGATCAGCAAGCCCATTTTAAAGTTTTGGTATCCTGTATCATTGGCACTGGAGTTTAAATAGGAGATATTGATATCATACCGATCGAAAATTTTGAGAATTGGCAGTACCGCTCCCGGTACGTCGGGTATTTTTATTTCAACGATAATCACTCTGGTTTCCGCAATTTTATGATTCAGGTAACCGATGCTTTCCAGCTCCTCAGCTATTTGTTCAAGGTCCTTGTCGGATGCTTCCACATCGATAAACAGCATATGAAGGTCAACGGCCTTGTTGTAGCTGACGCGAACAATATTGCCGTGGTGCTTTGCTATGATTTTTGATGCAAGCAAGAACGCGCCGGTTTTATCCGGCATTCTTGTAATATAGGACTTTCTTGCCATTTCACACCTCGTGCTGTTTATCTGAAGACTTCAATGCAACGGATCCTTTATATATATATTATAGCATGACAGAAAAGAAAATTGACAGTGTCTTGCTGAAATGAGCAGTTCTATTATTTTATGTACGAATATTGCCGTTGTCGGCAGCTGATAATTACCTGCCGGCTGGCCCGGGGTCTGCCTCAATCATTAATTCCACATTGAAATTGGGAAGCAGGAAGCCATCGGGCTCATCAATGGAAATCACTACAGGTACGGTTGTTTCACCGTTCATGTTCTCTGCGGCGGAGGAAATAAAGCATACCTTGCCGGTACAGGTATGGCTTCTGTCCGCTTCCGGTATAATATGAACCTTTGCGTCTTTTTTTACATTTGATATAAATTGCTCATCAATGCCGGCCATTATGATAAGACTGTCAAAATCCATGATTCTCAGTATCTTACTCTGCGGATTCACATAATCTCCCGGGAGGAAATCAATATCACAGACTATGCCATTACTGACGCCGGAAACAATCTGGTTATTCTTCAGAAAGCTTGCAAGGAGCTTGTTATTCAATCCTTCCAATTCGGCGGACAATAGTGAAAGCTTGTTCATATTCTGAAGGAGAGCATCCTGAAGCTTCGCCAATTCACGCTGCTTCTGGTATTTCAGAAGTTCCAGCGAATGCTCAATATCCTTCACACCATTGATATGATTAATCACCTGATTCTCAAAATCGGCAAGCTCCTGCTGAGATATTGCACCGGATGCATAAAGCGATTCTTTTACACTGAGCTTTTGCTGATTTTTTTCCAATTCTTCCTTTGCGCACGTAAGCTCAAACAGAAGCTTTTTTATGTCAGGATAACGATTATTGTCCAATTGGTCCTGTTCGATTTCATAGGATTGCCTCGCTTTTGAAATCTCATCCTGAAGTAAATTTATTTCCATCTCTTTTTCTGCAATCCGGCTTCTATACTCGGTGAGATCCAATGTAACCAGCACGTCGCCGGCACTGACTTTCTGATATTCTGTAACATGGAGCTCTTCAATGACTGCGGGAAATGGGAGTACAATCTCACGTATATCGGCTGCTTTAACAATCCCAAAGGCTTCTATTGGCTGGAGAGTCTCATCGGGTGGTATAAATGGCTGAGCTGTTTCTTTCTCAGCTCCGCCGCAGGATACAAAGACGCACATCAGCAATGCCGGTATAGCCGCGAGTAACATTTTTCTCATTCCATATTCACCATCCCATCCCTAATGTTGATGATTCTGCTGCCATATGCCGAAGCCTCATTGGAGTGGGTGACCATGACAATGGTTTTCCCATTTTCGGTATGAATGCGTTTTAACAGCTCCATGATCTCCCTACCCGTTTTTGAATCCAGATTCCCTGTGGGCTCGTCTGCCAGAATTACATCCGGCTCATTCATCAGTGCTCTTGCAATGGCTACACGTTGCTGCTCACCGCCGGACATTTCACGCGGAGTATGTAGCCTTCTGTGAGATATGCCGACGTTCTCCATTACCTCCTTCAGCCTGTTCCGGTAGTTTTTTGAGTTTTTTCCGTCCAGCATGACCGGGAGCAGTATGTTTTCCTCTGCATTCAGGTTTGGAATAAGATTATAAAACTGAAATATAAACCCGATGGTTTTTCTCCTCATTTTACTCGCTTTTCCGTCCTGCATCGCAGCCATATCACAGCCATCCGTAAGAATACGACCGGAGGTTGGTTTATCAAGTCCTCCGGCAAGGTAAAGCAGCGTACTTTTGCCTGAGCCGGACGGCCCCATAATGGAAATAAACTCCCCTTTTCCAATAGTAAGATTTATATTCTTCAGTACTTCTACATGAACGGTACCAAGCTTATAGGTCTTGAACAGATTTTCTGCTACAATAACGGAATCCATTTTTTGCCCCTCCATTTGCTAAAGCTCCAGCTTTAACGATTCTATTAAATTCAACCGGATCAGCTTTAGTGCCGGGCCTGCTGATGCTGCAACGGTTGTCAATACACCGGCTAAAAAGCATATCGCAAATAGTGATCCTGAGTAGTAAATACGGGTTTCTATTTGCAATGCCCGAATAACCTGAGGGACAATCAGAGAGGTAATCAGAACTCCTGCTGAGACCCCTGTAAACCCGCCAATCATTCCGCCGGTCACGGACTCGACCAAAATCATCTTAACCATCTGCGCACGGCTCATTCCAATGGATCGCAATACCGCAAAATGGTGCTTTCTCTGAATGAAGCCGATAATCATGTTGTTTAATATGCCAAAGGTGCCTGCTGCCAGTGTAATGACGGAAAACCCTTCGAGAATCACAAAAAGCTGCCTGTTGCTCTGAACAGACTCTTCCTTCAGGCTTGTGACGGTAAGTATATTTGGTTTGCGTCTGGCAAAGGCAGCTTGAACATTGCTCAAGGTTTCAGCGATATTTCCTAAGGATTTAATGTAAATAGGGCCATAATACCGCTCTCTGATATCCAGCCTGAAATTTCTTTCCGATATAAGAGAATAGCTCCATCGGCCCGGCATAATGTTTTCAAAGAACCCGATGATTTTGTAAGGACGCTCCAGCACCGGACCCTGGCCAGAACGTATTTTTAGCGTGATGAAATCGCCCGTTTTTACATGGAACCTGTCTTTTAAGGTAGTTGTAAGCATAATGTTTCTGCCTTCGTCCAGCTCCCGGATCAGCCGGCTGCTGTCTTCGGAGGCTGCTGAGCCATCCGGTAGGGTTTTCAGGTCGATATAGGAAAGAAACTGTTCGGTATCAATTCCCTGTACATGCCAGATTGGTTCGTCCTTACCGGCTATATTGACCGCTCTTGCATAATAGCTTGGCATCGCACCTTCGACACCTTCAGCCATTAAAACCTGCTTCGCAGTGTTACGTCCCGCATACAGGACTTCCATGTAGATGTCATACTTACATCTGTCGAAGCAATCGACAATTTGCCTGGTTTCTCCGTAATTGATGGTACCAATCATAAACATACTGGAGATGCCGATGACAAGAAGTGATATATTACTTAGAACGCTTTTATTATCCTTCAGGTTTTTTGCAGCCAGGACACCTTCATTTCCAAACAGGATGGAATATAGCTTCTCGAGTAGTCTGATTACAATCTTTATGCCATACGGGATAAGCAGAATTACTCCCGCAAGAAACACAATAATGCAAACGGTGTTGATCCATTTAGCGGAGCTTCCGGAAACGAGGAAGGGCAATAAAGCAGCGATGGACGAGAAAGCAGCCCCGAAAATTAATCTGCGGACTTTTCCAATGGGCTTCTCCTGTACAGTACGGTTGATGATATCCTTGATTGCCACTTTGAATACTTTCAGAATCGGAATGAATGATCCGGCCAGGCTCAGGACAACAGCCATGGAAAAAGCGGCGGCGAGCTGTACGCCGGTAAATTGTATATCTGTTATTTTCTTAATATCAACTTCCGGGTTAGCAGCAACTGAAAGTGCATATAAGAGCGCAATTCCCGACACACATCCTGTCAATCCTCCGATAATGCCATACAGCACACTTTCAAATGTAAGAAGCAGAAAGGAGGATACGCCTGTTGCACCGACGCTGCGGAATGTTCCGATAACCGGCAGCCTTTCCAGGATAATGATCCTGAAGGTGGAATAAATAATAAAGATGCTCATAAAGCTGAGTATGACCGTTACGATCAAAACCGGGGTTGCAATGCGATCAGTCTGACTTTTAATCTGGCTCTCGGTAAAGGGTTCCTTCACAACATATTTGCTGTAGTCTCCCGCCAGCCGGAAGAGGAGCTTCGATTTTAGGGACGGGTTTTTTAGCTTGATGTAGATCGTATCAACCTTTCCTCTTGTATTATAGAAAGAACGCAGGCTGTCAATAGGAATAACGGCGTTAAAATCCTGAGCGTCATTCGAAAAGGGACCGGCTGCTGCTGCAACAGCAGATATGGTAAACCGGTGCTTTGCTCCGTTTGTTTCTAGCAGCATCCGGTCTCCGGCACGGAGACTATATTTTTCCGAAGCAGCCTTGCTGATAATGATTTTCAACCCTTTAAAGGGGTAGAGATTATGTTGTTCATAAAAGGCAACCGGGGTGAGCTGCTGTAAGTCGTCCAGATCCATTCCTTTCAGAGAGACTCCTGCTTTATGGCCGTTATCACCTCTGTATGTGGCAAAGCCGGAGAGCTCACTGATTACATACTCCATATTGGCATGGTATTTTTGAGCTCCTCCGGTATGGAAGTATGGTGAAGGAGAGCTGCTTCCGGCTTTTATGATAATGTCCGAATACCCATATACATTTCGGAATTGATCCATTTGGATTTTTACCAATGTCTGCGAGATGGAAATTGCGGCAAAAAACATTGCAGATGAAATCATGGTGGAAGAAATAATGAGGACTGTATATGCCTTCCTTTGCCACATACTTCTGAAAATAAATCGAAGCAGTATGTTCATCCGGCATCGGCTTCTTTTTCCTGGAGTACTCTGTTCAGCTGCTCCAGGTTTGATTCCATATTGGTCAGGAGAAGAATGATCCGGTACTCCTCTTTATTGGAGGATACCAGGATTTTAAAGGTGTCTGCTTCATACCCGGTCATTTCTATATCGGATATAAGCTTATCCAGCTCCCGGCTGACCTCGAGGCCATATGCCTTACCGAACTTGAAGCCCATATACTCATAGTTTTTAAAGGTATCCACCTTTTTTGATATGCGAAAGCTTCGGGTCTTTTGAACCTTTGATACGGCGGTATGCCAGTTGATAAACAGCTCTTTGGAGATGTTGTCCCTGTCAAAATCAGAAAGCATCTCATATGCCGCTTCATAATCCCCATCGGCGATACTTTGTACATAGCCCTCGAGAGCAGCTTTTGCGCCGTCTGCATCTGATTGGCATCCTGAAAGCGCCAATAAAAGGGATAAAAGAATGAATAAAATCAGCAGTTTTTTCATTAAAATAACTTCCTTTCACGAAAGATCGTCCAAATGAGTATTACCGGTTTTTTTACCATACCTAACGCTGCCTGAGGCGGATTAAAAATCCTGTAGCTTCATCATAAAGGTAATTGCGGCTTTAAGGTAGTGATTGGTGTCATCTTGCCAGTCATAAAGAATATGACTGGTGTCATGTGACATAATGCCCGGAACATGGTAAAATGTAGTTGATCGTATGCTTAACTTAATTTGAAAGGTCTGAGTATGGACAGTAAAACAGAAAATGGACTGACCGGTGTTTTATACGCTTTATTAGCGGCAGCCCTGCTATCAGTTGTGCTCCAGAATTTTGTGGATCCCTGGGCAGTTATTCTGCTGTCAGGCATACTAATTGTATCTGTGACAGTGCGAAATGCGGTTATTTATGCATCGCCCAGACATCTTAAGCTTGGCATGATCAGCTTCATACCTGACATTTTGATTATATTTCTGATCAGCCGTTATGACAAAAGCGGCAGCTCTCAGATATACTATCTGGCATTGATCTGCGATGCGTCTATTGCATATTCATATGCGTTCAGCGGTAGTGTTGCTTTCCTCTCTCTCCTGGCTTTCGGGGCGGGAAGGTATGTTAGCATGCAGAACCCTTCTGTCAAAGATTTTATTTCCGGCATGATATTTAACATACTAGCCTTTATTGCCACCTATGCAATCATGTACATTGTAAAATATGAAATCCGGCAAAGGGAAAAGCTCAGTATCACCATGAATGAATTGAAGATCAAGACAAAGCTGCTGGAAAATGCATATATGAGGCTTAAAGAGACCTCGAGGGAGCTTGAGGAAATGACGGTTTTACGGGAAAGGAATACCATAGCCAGAGAAATTCACGATACGGTGGGACATACCCTGACCACCGTCCTGTTGGAAATGGAGGCCGGTGAGAGGCTGATGAAAATGAATCCTGATTCCGCTGCCGATAAGATCAAGCTTGCAAAAAGCCAGGTAAGGAAAGGGCTCAATGATATCCGGGAATCCGTAAGGGTACTCAAGGAGGGTAGGGAGATACTTGAATTTGTACCGTCTATCAAGCTATTAATAAAAGAAACCACGCAACATGGCGATATCTATATCAAGGATGAAATATCGGAGCTTCCCGAATTGACTGTTCAACAGGAAAAAGCTATTTACAGAGCATTGCAGGAGGGGCTCACCAACGGAATCAAGCATGGAAAAAGCACTGCATTTGTATTTAAACTGAAATATGAAAACGGCTATGTTCAATTTTTTCTGCAGGATAATGGCGAGGGGCCGGATAAAATCACCTATGGCTTTGGATTAACCGCTATGGAGCAAAGAGTCAGGGAAGCGGGAGGGGTATTGACGATCCGGTCAACCGCGGGTGAGGGATGCAGCATTAATATCAGCATACCTGTTACTCCTGGAGATAGTGCCATGAAGGGTGATAGTCAATTCGCCGGCAATACAATGTCAGGGAGAGTGACATGAACAAAATAAAAATTCTAATTGCAGATGATCAGTCCCTGATCCGGGATGGATTGAAAACAGTGTTGAGTCTGGAACAGGATCTCGAAGTTGTAGGAACGGCCAGAAACGGAGTAGAAGCCTGCCGGATGTCCGAGGTGCTGCAACCTGATATTCTGCTGCTGGACATCCGGATGCCTGAGATGAATGGAGTAGAATGTACCGGGATTATTAAACAGAGATGTCCTCAAGCAAAGGTGATTATACTGACGACCTTCAATGATGATGAATACATCATTGAGGCACTGGCAAACGGAGCCAGCGGGTACGTACTGAAGGATATTGAAGTGGAAAAGCTTATTGAAGCCATACACGATGCCGTTGAGGGAAAGCTCGTCATGCGTTCTGATGTTGCGGACAGACTTGCCCGGGGCTTATCCAGAATATCTGTGAAAAAGCATGAGGAAGAGAATAACTGCTGCAATCTTGATTTGTCGGGGCGTGAAATGGATATTGCGCGAATGATGGTGCAGGGCTTTACAAACAGGCAGATTTCTTCTGCTCTGTATATGTCCGAGGGGACTGTCAGGAACTATATCAGCAGCATTTATTCCAAAATAGGGATCGGTGACAGGACACAGGCGGTGCTTTATATGAAAAGCAACGGAATCAAATAGCACAAATCTGCAAATAAAGAAGGTATGTAAATGAAGCCCCTTTCCGTTATGAAATTTTACATGAATAACAGAAAAAGATTTTTGTCCATATTCATATCAATTGTATTAAGCACCGTACTGATATATCTGGTTCAGGTATTGATTGATTCAGCATTCAGTACATCTTATAAGGTATTTGTGGAACCGCAGAAATACTACTCCAGCATAACGGCCAAAGGCAGACTGCTGGATGAAAAGCTGGTGGATGAGATCAAGAGCCTGGATTCGGTGAAAAGCGTTTTCCCCTGGGTGTTCCGGTACACCAATTTTTATATCAATATTGGTGGTAATGAAGGCGCAAAGATTTTTACTGTAAAGCATAACGATATGCTGGCGCTGATGTCACTTTTGGAATTGTCTCTAAAGGAAGGACGGCTTCCTGAGCCAGGTACAAAGGAAATCGCAATACACAGCCTCCTAGCAAAAAACAAGAATCTCAAGGTGGGTGACATGATCGGCAGCAACATCGATAAGGAAGAAGCAATTTATGGCGAGCGGATCATCGTAGGGCTGATTGAAGGCGAGAGCATCGTGTCCTTTGAATCTCTGGAGACCTGGCTGAAGGATAATGAAGTATCGTTTGAATATATGCTGGGCATGGGCATTTTGCCAAAGGAGGGAAAAGAAGCACAGCTGAACGGGTATCTGGATTCACTGCATTTGTCCGGAATGGATGTGAGGACGTTTCAATCGGTCAGCACGCAATTTCTGCATAACATCGAAAATATCAAGATCATGTTGACCTTTATCAATATACTGGTCATTGTCATTGTCTCTTTCAGTACGGGATTCATGTGCTATATATATTTCTCACAGAGGAGGAGCGAATTCGGTATCTTAAATGCCATTGGCTATTCCAGGCAGCAGATCGTCAACAGAGCATTCATTGAAATTACCGGAATGAATGTCATTGGCTTTATTGCAGGAATACTCATCTCCCTCCTGGCCGGCGCCATCATTCATATCGTTTCCTATGAACCAAGAGGCCAGATACTTCAGCTATGGAATCCGGAGTGCCTGATGAAGGCGGCTTGCGTACCGCTATTCGTAACAGCTTTCAGCGTGATACCGGTATGGAGGATGCTGAAAAGGCTGGATCCCATATTAATCATAGAAAGGGGACAGCAGATATGATTATAGAGGGTAGAGATTTAAACCTGGTATATGATATGAATACGGATGAAGAGACGTATGCACTCAGAGGTGTAAATATCATGCTGGGCAGCCATGGGATGACCGGACTGATGGGCCCGTCAGGAAGCGGAAAAAGCTCCCTTTTGTATGTGCTGGCCGGATTGAAGAGGCCAACTTCCGGTACGGTTTATTATAATGATACAGATATAGAATCATTGCAGCCTCTGGCAATGGACATCACAAGAAGGAATCATTTTGGCTTTATTTTTCAAAAGCATTTTCTGATAGACTATCTATCCGTATTGGATAATGTGCTTGTCGGTCTCAGTAAATATGACAAGGACTCTGCTTCGAAAGCTATTGCACTGCTTGAAAAATTTAAAATCGCCCGTCTGGCAAATAAGAGGCCTCATCAGCTATCTGGCGGACAACGTCAGAAAATTGCCGTAGCCCGGGCTCTTATTAGCAACCCTTCTGTAATTTTTGCAGATGAGCCGACAGCGTCTTTGGATCATCGAAATGCTGCGGATGTCATGGAAGCGTTGGAGGAATTCAAGGAGAAGGCATCGATATTGGTCGTCACTCATGATAAATCGATT
>JAEZLF010000083.1 GCA_023435925.1 Bacillota bacterium | reverse complement strand
CGAATGAGTATCTGCCTTTCTTTGATGAGCTGGAAAAAAACATTATAAAGCTGTCCGATGCGATAGCTGTAGCAGCTGAGACTCAGGATGAGACAGCTGCAGAGACTTCCAGACAGGCATGGATTATACTTATAACCGCCGCAGTTGCAGCAATAGCTGCAACAATAATCATCGTCTTCGCCATTCGCCGCTCGATTATGAACCCGGTAATGGAAATCGTAAGCGTTTATGATGAGATGTCCAAGGGTAATATGCAGGTGAAAATCAACTATGAGAGCAAGGATGAAATGGGCAAAATGGCAAAGAGCATCCGAAAGACAAATGAGCTCCTCACTTCGTATATAAACGATATCTCGAATAAACTTGAATTAATGTCACAGGGCGATATGAGAATTGATATGGAAATGGACTATATAGGTGATTTCGCGACAATTAAAAAAGCTATAGAACATACCGTTTTCTCTTTAAATCATACATTGCAAACAATTAACACGGCGGCAGAACAGGTTAGTACAGGAGCTTCACAAGTATCAAGCGGAGCCCAGGCTCTTGCGTCAGGATCGACGGAGCAGGCTTCTTCTATAGAAGAATTAAGCGTTACTGTGACCAAGGTTGCCGAGCAAGCCGCGGCGAACTCAGATAATGTTAATGTAGCTACACAGTATGTGGAGCAGGCTGGTACAGACGTTGAAACAGGAAATGAACACATGGGGCAGCTTACTGAAGCCATGATGGAGATCAATTCCGCATCCAGCCAAATTGCCAATATCACTAAGGTTATTGAAGATATCGCTTTCCAGACTAATATACTCGCTTTGAATGCTGCTATTGAAGCCGCCCGTGCGGGTAACGCCGGAAAAGGTTTTGCTGTTGTGGCTGACGAAGTGCGAAATCTTGCTGCTAAATCAGCAGAAGCAGCAAGGCAAACGTCTGAATTAATCAAAGACTCTGTTGATACTGTTTCTAAGGGAACGCAAATAACGACACAGACAGCACAGATACTGTTGGATATACGAGAAAAGACTAAACTAGTAATCGAAAGTATCATCAAAATTGATGACGCATCTGCTGAGCAGGCAGCGGCTATAGAGCAAATCAAGCAGGGACTTAATCAGGTATCCTCTGTGGTACAGACAAATGCTGCAACTGCGGAGGAAAACTCGGCGACCAGCGAAGAAATGTCTGCACAAGCAGTTACACTGCAAGAGGAAGTTGGTAAGTTCAAGCTTAAAAATGGATATGTGAAGGACAGTTTTGCGTCTATAGCTCCCTTAAGAGAACCAGCTAAAGCGGATACTGCTTTCATGGAGGTGGCTGCTTCTCTTGGAAAGTATTAAGGTTGCACTGATATAGCAGTCAGAGAAAATATTCCTTAGTAACAGAACCAAAGAACACTGGCATTTTTGTAGGAGGTAGAAGTTTGGACAATTATTCAAGCAATTCCATGTTGGATGTTTTTATATATGAGACCACTCAAAATATAGAGCAACTAGAAGAAGCGATACTAGCCAGTGAAAAAGCAGGCTTTTTTACACCGCAGGCAGTTAACGAAATATTCAGGATTATGCATACGATCAAGGGCTCTTCCACCATGATGATGTATAGCAATATTTCGTTGCTTTCTCATACCATAGAGGATCTCTTCTACTTTATTCGAGAAGAAAAACCTGAAAACATGGACTGTACGCTCCTTTCGGATTTGGTTTTGGAGGGTGTCGATTTTATTAAGCTGGAGATGGAGAAGGTCAAAAATTCCGATAGCCTCGACGGAGATCCATCAGACCTGATTGAAAACATCAAGGAATTTTTGTCATCCATTGAGGGGAAACAGCAAAGCACTGATACTCCTATGAAAACGCAAAAAGAAGTCGAGCAACAATATTGCTCAGTCGCAAATAGAAAATGCAAAAATACAGAGCAAAAATGTTACGAAGCGGTCATTTGTTTTGAAGATGGCTGCGAAATGGAGAACATTCGGGCATATAATATTGTTCATAATTTAAGAAATATTGTAACGGATTTTAGCTACTTTCCAGAGGATATAATCGAAAATCCTGACAGTGCGCAAATTATTCGGGAACAAGGTTTCAGAATAACGCTCATATGTGATAAAAGCATGAAGGAATTATACGATATTTTCTTAAGTAACGCTTTTGTCCTAAATATTGAGATCACTGAGCTTGTGGACGGCGATAAATCCGAGCAGTATTGTGTTGATCAAGAAATTGCCATTCAGGGATCTTCCATCAATTTAGCTAAGCTACAGGCTGATGGTCTAGGACAAGTTGAAAACAGGAGTTCCCACCAGAGTATTATCAGCGTCGATGTAATAAAGCTGGATAAGATGATGGATCTGATGGGGGAAATGGTAATCGCTGAGGCCATGGTCACACAAAACCCTGAACTGCAGGCGCTTAAGCTTAATAGCTTCTATAAAGCCGCCCGTCAGCTTCATAAAATAACAAGTGAAATGCAGGATATGGTTATGTCCATACGAATGGTTCCGCTGGCAGCGGTCTTTCATAAAATGCATCGTATTGTGCGGGATATGAGCCGGAAACTCAATAAAGAAGTAGGATTGGTGTTAATCGGAGAAAATACTGAGGTTGATAAAAATATAATTGAGCATATATCTGACCCACTGATGCATCTTGTCCGAAATGCTGTTGATCATGGAATTGAAGATCCAGAGGAAAGAAGTAACGCAGGTAAACAAAAATTAGGACAGGTAATACTGGAAGCATATAATGCCGGAAGCGATGTTCTTGTAACTGTCCGTGATGATGGTAAGGGCCTCGATAAGGAGAAAATCCTAAAAAAAGCCCGGGAAAATGGTTTGCTGAGCAAACCTGAAAATGAGATAACGGAAAAGGAAATATACAACCTGATCTTTCTTCCCGGTTTTTCTACTAACGACAACGTGACGGAATTTTCTGGTAGGGGGGTTGGCATGGATGTAGTAGTAAAAAACCTGGAAGCAGTGGGCGGTTCGGCATCTATTGACAGCATCAAAGGCAGCGGAACAGTAACAACATTGAAAATTCCTGTCACACTGGCAATCATAGACGGAATGAACATACGTGTAGGTGGCGTCAAGTATACACTCCCCACAACATCCATTAAGGAAACATTTAGAGTTAATGAAAAAGATATTATCAAAGATCTAAATGGCAATGAGATGATTATGGTTCGCGGAGAGTGTTATCCTATCATCCGCATTCATAAATTATTTTCAGTTGAAACCGAAATCACCGAACTGACAAAAGGAATTATGCTCATGATAGAACAGGATGATAAGAGCATCTGTCTTTTCGCTGACGAGCTTCTAGGCCAGCAGCAGGTAGTCGTCAAGGCCCTCCCCTCCTACATGAAAAATATACGAAAGGAAGAAGGATTGGCTGGCTGTACACTCCTGGGGGATGGCAGTATAAGTCTGATTCTCAATATCGGCGGGCTGATCAGTATGGAGTTATAAACAATAATCTATATACACTATAACAAAAAGGAGGCTGTAATAGATGGCACAGGCGGACTTGCTAGACTTTACGGAACAAGAAGATATGCTAGAAGGAAAGTATCTTATCTTCTCTATTGAGAATGAACTATACGGGATAGAAATCCGATACATTACTGAAATTATCGTTATTCAGCCCATTACAGTAGTTCCTGGGATGCCTAAGTATGTAAAAGGGATTACCAATCTCCGGGGTAAAATTATACCTGTCATGGATGCCAGGCTGCGATTTAAAAAAGCTACCAGAGAATATGACGACAGAACCTGCATTATCGTCCTCGATACGAATGGTATTTCAACCGGGTTGATTGTAGACAGTGTTTCAGAGGTAATTGCTATAGCCGGTGAGGATATTGCGCCTCCGCCGGATATCAATAAAGGTGGTCTCAAATACATCAAGGGTATAGGCAAGGCTGATGGAAACGTCAAACTGCTTGTGGACTGTCAGAAAATACTTAAAGACGATGAGGACGAGTTCCTCAGCTCCGTGACATGATATGAAAGCTTTCAACTAAAAGCGATAAGGTTTGAAGGAGTGGAAGTTTGTGAAAGCTATCAGTGAGAAAGAATTTAGGCTTTTTGCCGAATATATAAAAGCTAACTTTGGTATCCATTTCAAGGATGAGAAAAAGACCCTTATTGAAGGAAGACTCGGACATACACTATCAAGCATGAATTTGTCCAGCCTGACTGAATACATGAACTATGTGACTTCAGATAAAACTGGAAATGCCGTTTCCGATATGTTGGATAGGATCACGACCAACCATACCTTTTTCATGAGAGAACCAGCACATTTCCAATATTTCAAGGACATCGTGCTGCCTTATTTGGTAAAGACGGTGCAGAACCGGGATATGCGTATTTGGAGCGCGGCCTGTTCCACGGGAGAAGAACCCTATACGTTGGCAATGATTATTGATGAATACCTTGGTCCTAATAAAGTGAATTGGGACACAAAGATCCTGGCAACGGATATTTCCAAGGGAGCCCTTGCTGCAGCACAGACAGGTGTTTATAGCCAGGATAAGATGAAAGATCTGCCGGAGTACTGGAAAAAGAAATATTTCAAAGAACACGACCCCGGACAGTATATTCTGTCTGAGGAGATCAGAAATGAAGTGATTTTCAGTAATATCAACCTAATGGACGTTACATATCCTTTCAGGAAGAAAATGCATGTTATTTTTTGCAGGAATGTCATGATTTATTTTGATAATGAAACCAAGAACAGACTTGCTGAACATTTGTATGATATTACAGAACCTGGAGGCTTCCTGTTTATCGGACATTCAGAGACCCTGAACCGTGCAAAAACGCGCTACAGGTATATAATGCCTGCAGTTTACAGGAAGGAGTAGATATATATGGTGACAGGTAAAATAATTCGGGTCTTAGTTATTGACGATAGCATAGTATCCCGTGAAATAATCGTAAGGGGTATATCCTCCGATACGCACATCGAAGTAGCGGCTGTTGCAGCCGACCCTTTTGAGGCAAGAGATAAAATAGTTGAGGTTCATCCTGATGTGATCACCTGTGATGTGGAAATGCCTAAAATGAACGGAATAGAATTTGCACGTTGGTTGCTCCCTCAGTGTTTTATCCCTATTATCATGGTAAGCGCGGTAAACAGTGCAGTTTTTGAAGCGATGGAGGCAGGTGTTGTAGATTTTGTTGCCAAGCCTGATAGCACTTCACCTAATGCTACGGAAGTTTTCATTAAAGATTTGATTACAAGAATAAAAACTGCTTCCATCGCCTCAAAAACAGCATGGATGGAATGTAAAAAATCGCCGCAGAGTGTTACAGGTAATTTGATAAAGGACTCTGGTGGGATTATAGCTATTGGTGCTTCTACTGGTGGAACTGAAGCAATCTACAATATACTCCGATTCCTTCCCAGCACTTTTCCGGGCATCGTAATTGTACAGCATATCCCTCCAGTTTTTTCAAGAATGTTTGCTGAAAGACTGGATAGACAAACCTCCCTAAAGGTTAAGGAAGCAGTAAGCGGTGACTATGTGGATACGGGTAGAGTTCTCATAGCACCGGGAGATCGGCATATGAGGATTAGGAAAGTCGGGAAGAGGTATCAGGTTGAATGTTTCCATGGAGATAAGGTAAACGGCCATTGCCCGTCTGTGGATGTTTTGTTTGAATCGGTAGCTAAAGAAGCAGACAGAAATGCGGTTGGAATTCTACTGACAGGAATGGGGTATGACGGGGCCAAAGGACTTCTTGACATGCGGCGTAAGGGCGGACGGACTATCGCTCAGGACAAAGCTTCGTCCGTAGTGTACGGAATGCCGAAAGTAGCATTTGATATTGGAGCTGTGGAAATACAGACAGCGTTGGAAAATATACCTCATGTATTATCACAGCTGTTCGAGTAGATATTACGATGGATTCTTTCAGCCTTCGGGCTGAAAAAGCTTGGTAGCGGGTACCGATTTGGGGTTTAAGTATTTGGAACTTCCTGAGCAGAGATAAGTGATAACAATAAAGAAAGGAAGCTGTGCATGAATGAATATTTAAACAAAGAAATTGAGAGTCTTCCCCCATTAGGCTTCGGGTTTTTACAATTGATTGATAACGATTGCGGGAAGCCAATTGATTATATATTCCTGGAAGCCAGTATTGGTTTTCAAAAAATGATAGGTTTACCTCGGGACAATATCATTGGGAAAAAGGCCTCCGAGGTCTTTTTTGGCAAAAATCGCAAATTCGATTGGATCGAATACTTCAGAGGTGCTCTCATTTCAAAGAAAACACATGAAATATCGAGGTATACCGAAGTTCTCGACAGAGATTGCAATGTCATTGTTGTTCCGTCCGGAGGTGAGTGCTTTGCTCTCATCATTCGAGATGCAAAGGATGACCTCGAGGTAAATACATACCAGAATACTACCATCAATATGCTGCTGGCAGTGCTGCGCGAACAATGCGTAGAGACAACAGAGCACGCAAGTAGATTAGAGGCATACTGCCATCTCCTAGGACTTCATTTTCAGCTTACAGCTGAAGAAATGGAGGAGCTTTCATTACTGGCGGTTCTTCATGATATTGGAAAGATCGGTGTCAATCCTTCTATACTGAAAAAACCGGCGCCACTGACAAGTGAAGAATGGGTTGAAATGAAACGTCACTCTGAGATAGGATGGCGAATTGTTAAGGATTTTCCCAATCTAGGGGCTGTGGCGAATTACATCCTTTTTCATCATGAGCGCTGGGATGGAAAAGGTTATCCATCAGGGTTGAAGGCTGATAATATCCCCCTTCCCAGCCGCATCCTTGCAGTTGCAGACGCCTATGATGCAATGACCAGTGACCGGATTTATCGAAAGAGAATGGAGAAGGAAGAAGCTATCGCGGAGTTAACGAAAAATGCCGGTATACAGTTTGATCCGCAGGTAGTAAGCCTTTTTATAAAAACAATATAAGGAACCCCCTATGATACAATTATTATAATTGTCTGGTGTGATACCATGTGTGACTCTCCTTGGTTTGATTGAACTCTTATGATTTTCGAGAGAAGGACAGAAGTGCCGGGTTTTAATTTGGAACAAACCATAGCGGATAAAGCCTCCGAGCTAAAGAGTGTGACAAAGGAGCTGAAGCTGAGAATCATGATATTTAAATTGAAGTTCTAGAAGCCCTAAGGTATAATAATTAACTGGGTACCATGAAAAATCTAAAAAGATGAAAACAGGAAGGAGACCTACGCCCCAAAGCGCTGGTACTCAGCATGTTTTGACAGAAGGTATCCAAGGAGTGATAGACTATGAGGATTATTATATCTCCGGCTAAGAAGATGAATGTGGATATGGACTCCTTTGAGGTTACGGGATTACCGGAATTTATTAAGGATGCCACAATACTGATGCATGAAATTCAGTCCTTGTCTTGGTCAGAGGCAAAAGCATTATGGAAATGTAATGATGAACTGACAGAGTTAAATTATAAACGCTATAAAGCCATGAATCTGGTACATAGATTGACTCCTGCAGTTATAGCTTATGAGGGTCTACAGTATCAGCATATGGCGCCGGCGGTGCTTACAACGGATGCACTAAGGTATATAGCCGAGCATTTACGAATTCTGTCAGGCTTCTATGGGATATTAAAGCCTTTTGATGGGGTAACTCCTTATCGGCTGGAAATGCAAGCAAAGCTGTCTGTGAATGGGTGTAAGGATATGTATTGTTTCTGGGGAGATCGGTTGTATCAGAGTCTGTTAGATGATGACAGGATAATCATTAATCTGGCCTCGAAGGAGTACTCACAATGCATTGAGAAATACCTTGAACCTCGGGATCGTTTTATTACCATTGAGTTTGGTGAGCTGTTGGATGGGAAGGTAAAGCAAAAGGGAACCTTAGCGAAGATAGCTCGCGGTGAGATGGTGCGGTTCATGGCGGAGAATAAAGTGACTGATCTGAACGGCATAAAGGATTTTTGTGAGCACGGCTTTATTTACTCCAAGGAGTTTTCTACTGATATAAAATATGTGTTTATAAAATAATTGCTTTTCATAATATGTGAAAAAGAAGCATTTATACGTATCCATTATCTAATTGCGTATCAATAGGATAAGAAATTGTAGCTGAGGTCGGGGTACCTGCATAACAGCCTGTAAAGGTAGATTTTTTAATCAATAGGAATGATTTGGTAAACATTATCTATAGAATAGAAGATATTTATGAATTCCAATGGAAGCTATGAATTATTCTTTGTTTGAAGAATTTGATTATGGTAGTTTTATCAAGTAAAATGATATTAATGGGAATACAAACATGGATTATCCAAGCAGTGATGCTTATAATGACATAATTGAGAAAAGAAAAAATGGAAGTTAAATAACGGAAGCAACTATAGGACAAGCATTCTATCGTAAAAAAGTAGGAAGAAATTGAATATTTGCTTTGAAACCCTGAGTGTGATGATACAGGACCGCAGACAAGAATTTACTTATTCGAATCGGAATAGGTTTGAATTTTTGTCGGCGGTTTTTTTTATTCGAAGAATTAATCTTGTATTATGCAGAATAATATAATTAATTCTTTAGGAGGACAACGATGAAGGATAAAATTTTTAGTGTATTGCAAAGAGTAGGACGTTCCTTTATGCTACCGGTTGCAGTATTGCCGGTGGCCGGGCTTCTTCTTGGATTAGGAAGCTCCTTTACTAATGAAACAACACTGGCGACCTATAACCTGTTAGGAATTATGGGGCCCGGTACGGTGATTTACAATATTTTGACCATAATGAGCAAATGTGGTAGTGTCATATTCGACAATCTTCCGCTGATATTTGCAATTGGTGTTGCTATTGGTATGGCTAAGAAAGAAAAGGAGGTAGCAGCCTTATCCTCTGCGATTGCTTTTTTTGTTATGCATTCTGCAATCAGCGGTATGATAACCATATATGGAGGACCGGAAGCCTTTTTGAGTGGTGCTACGGGTGATGTGCTGGGTATGACCTCCTTGCAGATGGGTGCGTTCGGTGGTATTATTGTCGGTCTTGGTGTTGCTGCATTGCACAACCGATTTTATAAGATTGAATTACCAGCTGCATTATCATTTTTTCAAGGAACTAGATTTGTTCCGATTATTAGTACAGTAGTATTCACCTTTGTGGGTATTTTAATGTTTTATCTATGGCAGCCGATCCAAGTAGGAATTAATAATTTGGGTGGCTTGGTGCAAAGCTCGGGCACAGTCGGAACCTTTTTCTACGGCATGATTAAGCGATTGTTGATCCCCTTTGGCTTACATCACGTATTTTATATGCCGTTTTGGCAGACAGCGATTGGTGGTACCATGGATATTGCAGGAAAAACTGTCGTAGGTGCACAAAATATATTCTTTGCACAGCTGTCGGATCCGGCAACAACACATTTTTCAACCATGGCTACGAGATTTTTCAGCGGTGAATTTATTATCTATATTTTTGGTTTACCTGGAGCCGCATTGGCAATTTATCACAGTGCACGTCCTGAGAGAAAGAAAGAGGTATACGGATTATTATTTTCAGCAGCGATTACTTCCATTATGACGGGTATCACTGAACCAATTGAATTTTCCTTTTTATTCGTTGCACCGATTTTGTTTGGTATCAATGCAATTCTCGCCGGTCTAGCCTATGCCATAGCGCAAGCACTGAATATAGCAGTTGGATTAACCTTTTCGGGAGGGTTTATTGATTTGTTCATGTTTGGTATTTTGCAGGGTAATCGTAAAACCTCATGGCTGCTGATTATTCCGGTCGGAATTGTTTATTTTGCCGTATATTATTTACTATTTCGCTTTTTAATTAAAAAGCTGAATTTAAAGACCCCGGGTAGAGAGACTGAAAATGAAGAAACCAAGCTGTATACTCGTGCCGATTATGAAAAGAAGAAAAATACTGCGAAGGATGGCAGGAGTAAGGGGGGAGATGAACTATCAGTCGCCATAACACAGGGACTTGGCGGCAAAGCGAATATCAGTGATGTGGATTGCTGTGCAACCAGATTACGAATCACGGTAATCGACAGCAATAAGGTGAAGAATGATATACTGAAATCAACCGGTGCTGCAGGTGTTATTCGCAAGGGAAATGGTGTTCAGGTGATCTACGGACCCAGAGTGACAATCATTAAATCAAATCTGGAGGATTATCTGAAAAAAGAAGACCATGGTATTGAGAATAAGGTTAAAGAGCCTGCAAAGCCTATGAAAACAGAAAATGAAAGACTAGATAGGCAAGATAATAGTGTGGGTCGGGAAATAGTAATCCATGCTCCAATCACAGGTTATTTGATGGAATTATCAGAGATCGGAGATGGGGTATTTTCAGAAGAAATGCTAGGAAAAGGCTTTGCAATCGATCCAACGGAAGGTAAGATTGTGGCACCCTTTGATTGCAAGGTAATAAATGTTTTTGACACCAAGCATGCCATAGGATTATGCAGCGGAAATTTAGAATTACTAATTCATATTGGAATCGATACAGTTGAGTTAAACGGAAGGGGCTATGATATCAAGGTACACGAGGATGACATGCTTAAGAAGGGCGATATAATCGGAACTTTTGATATTAAGGAAATAACAGAATTGGGTTATCGTACCGTGACTCCTGTTATTGTTACTAATACTGATGACTTTACTATATTTGAGCTTTTGAAAATGGGGTTTATTAATATAAACGAAAAAGTACTCAATGTGAGATAAACTAATTTAGCAATAGATTATTTGATTTTGCTCCGTTTGCTTTGTTGATCGGAGCTTAAAAAGAAAGGTGATAGAGTAAAATGAAGGAATTTGATTATATCATTAAAGATGAATTAGGGATTCATGCCAGACCGGCTGGACTTTTAGTAAAAAAAGCAAGTCAATTCAAATCCAATATAACAATTACAAAGGAAGGCAAATCAGCGGATGCAAAGAAAATTTTTGCACTTATGGGCCTTGGGGGCAAACGGGGAGATACAATAACCATTCAAATTACAGGTGAGGATGAAAGCGAAGCCTTAATAGCAGTCAAGGAATTTATTGAAGGAAATCTCTAAAACACAGGCACTCAGTCTCAGGACTTGGAGGACGAATTATGCAAAACTATAATGGTAAGAGTGTTTTTGGCGGAATTGCAATCGGGAAGGCTTTTATTTTCAATAAAACTGAAGGTAAGGTGCGCAGACGACATATTGCAGATGCAGAAGCTGAAATATTGCGTTTGGATGAAGCGAGAGAAAAAGCAAAGGAAGAGCTTCAGAAATTATACGAAAAAGCAGTAATGGAAGTAGGAGAACAAAATGCATTGATTTTCGAGATTCACCAAATGATGCTTGATGATCAGGATTATGTGGATTCTGTGCTTCATATGATAAAAACGGAAGAAATCAATGCAGAATATGCTGTTGCCAATGCAGGAGATAATTTTGCACAAATGTTTGCTTCTATGGAGGACGATTATCTCAAGGAACGAGCTGCGGATGTAAAAGATATATCCAATCGTTTGATTAGGATCTTACAAGGAAGCAGTGAAAGTCAAATACAATCGGAAGAATCCTATATTCTGGTTGCAGATGATCTAGCACCGAGTGAAACGCTGCAGCTGGATAAATCAAAGGTACTGGCATTTGTGACCAGAAAAGGCTCGACAAACTCCCATACAGCAATTTTAGCTAGAATGATGAACATTCCGGCGCTAATAGGAGTGGATTATGATGAGAGCTGTGATGGGAAAGCAGCAATCGTAGACGGATATGAAGGTGCTTTTGTGATAGAACCGACAAAAGCTATCATGGACCGCATGAAAGATAAGCAGGAAAAGCATCTTTACAAGAAGAAGCTTCAGATGGAGTTAAAAGGAAAAGAAAATGTAACTCTCGACGGAAGGAAAATTGAGATACTTGCCAATATCGGCAGTGTTTCTGATGTGGCTGCAGCACTTCAAAATGATGCCGGGGGAATCGGATTATTCCGTAGTGAATTTTTATATCTGGAGAAGGATACCTTTCCAACGGAAGAGGAGCAGTACCAAACCTATCGAACGGTATTGGAAAATATGGCGGGTAAAAAGGTAATTATTCGTACATTGGATATTGGCGCGGACAAACAGGTGGATTATTTTGGACTTGAGAAGGAAGAGAACCCGGCTATGGGATACAGAGCAATTCGTATTTGCTTAAACCGGACGGATATTTTTCGAGTACAGCTTCGTGCAATTTTACGTGCCAGCGTACATGGGACAGTAGCGATTTTATATCCTATGATTATATCAGTGAATGAAGTAAGGCAAATTAAAGAAATTGTTCAGTCGGTAAAAGATGAACTGACCTCGCAGGGGATACCCTTTCAAAATGTGGAGCAAGGTTTAATGATTGAAACTCCTGCCGCCGTCATGATCAGTGACCTACTCGCTAAGGAGGTTGATTTCTTTAGTATTGGTACCAATGATTTAACCCAATATACATTAGCGATTGATCGACAGAATCCGAAACTGGATCCGATATATGATGCACATCATCCGGCCGTACTAAGAATGATTAAAATGGTAATTGACAATGGACATAAGGGGGGATGCTGGGTTGGAATTTGTGGTGAACTTGGAGCAGATCCTATACTCATAGAGGAATTTATGAGAATGGGATTGGATGAGGTCTCCGTATCACCGAACCTGGTGCTTTCCCTTAGAGAGCAAGTCAGAAATTTGAACCTCTGCGAAAGAAAACAATCATTTGAAGGAGAGTGGTAGAAGCAAAGGCCGTCAGATATTGATGATGAATAGCTGAGAGAATAATAACCCTCGGAATGCGTTGATTTTTCGTAGTGAGGGTTATTTTTGATTCCTTGTTATGGTATTCTCTTGATAATGAAAGAAATTTACAAATTATTATAAAATATGGTATTATGGGATTGATGGAAAAGAAGGACTCGATAGGAAATAAAAAACGTTATAGATTATTTTTGGGGGGAATTATGTATAAGGTTTTTATAGTGGAGGATGAAATTGTAATACGGGAAGGAATCAAGAACAATGTTCATTGGGAGGATGAGGGATTTCAAATCGTAGGAGATGAAAGTGACGGAGAATTGGCATATCCGTTGATTATACGGGAGCAACCGGACATTTTGATTACGGATATTAAAATGCCGTTTATGGACGGACTTGAGTTAAGTAAATTATTAAAAAGGGATATGCCCCAGCTGAAGATTATCATTGTCAGCGGCTATGGAGATTTTGGCTATGCTCAGCAAGCAATTGACATAGGTGTCAGTGAATATCTACTAAAACCGATAACCTCGACAAAATTGATTGCTGCAGTGAAAAATGCGGCCTCTGCCATTGAAAAGGAACGGAAGGAAAAGCAGCTTCTTGCGCAATATCAGCTTTTGATCTATCAGAAGCAGGGGGAGAAAAGAAAAGATTTTTTTAATGCCTTGGTAGGCGGAAAGCTGACACTTCCCCAGATAATTGAGCAAGAGGAGGAGCTTGGCATCAATATGGTTGCCAGCGTTTATTGTGTTTTACTGTTTCAATTTAAGATGCCGGAGGATATGTATGAATATTCGGATGAGATTGTTCAATGTGAAGCACGAATGGTCGAGGAATTAAGAAGGTTTTCTGACATATTGGTGTTTGAACGTGGTATGGATGGCTGGGCCTTTATTATTCTTGGAGAAAATGAAATGCGAATGAATGGCTTAATACGAGAGCTTTGTAACATTTTCATTCATATATGTGATGATAAAGTACATTATTTTGGAGGCATTGGACGTTGTGTTCACCGTATCCGTGATATAGGGCAGTCCTATTTGGATGCCAACAGTGCATTTTCTCTAAGACATTTCGAAACACAAGATCAGCTCTTATCCTATCATGATATTCGTAATATTAAGGAAAGAATCGGCAATCGGATTAATGTCAGTGAATTGAATCTGGAGAAGCTGGACCGCAATCTTTTGGAGAACTTTCTAAAGAGAGGCACTCTGCATGAGGTGGATGAATTTGTTGATAGTTATTTTGATGGCTTCGGCTCCAATGCCATGAGCTCAGCAATTTTCAGACATTATATCATTATGGACGGATATTCGGTAATTATGAAATTTCTGAAGGAACTGAAGTATCCCAAGGAGAATATAGATAACAGCCTTAAAAGTTTGAAGGGAGTTATGGATCAGCTATCCGATCTGGAGGCTTCCGAATTCTATAAATCCGTCATAAAGGAAGCCATTGACCTGCGTAATAAAAACAGTCAGAAAAGATATGACGGGCTTATCGAGAAGGCAAAGGATTATATGCGGATGAAATACGCCATGAGTGACCTAACGCTGGATAAGGTAGCATCCACGGTGAATGTCAGCCCCAACTATTTCAGCTCACTATTCAATCAGGAGACGGGGATGACCTTTATTGAGTATCTGACGGACATCCGAATGGAGAAGGCAAAGGAATACTTGCGTTGTACGAGCAAAAGAATCACTGAAATTGGTTATCTGGTCGGGTATCAGGATTCTCATTATTTCAGCTACATATTTAAAAGAACACAGAACTGTACTCCCTCGGAATACCGCTTACAGGGGAAAGGGGAAGAATGATTAACTATAATAACGGAAAACCAATCAAATATCCCCTTAGGATGAAGCTCTTCCTGGTGGCGGTTGTCATTATCGTACCTATGATCATTCTTTCCGTGTACCAGATTGCGGCACTGCATAATTATAGCACGGCTTACGACACTATTGTACGACGGATTACCTCTGCTAACAACTATAACCTTAATTTTAAAGAGGAAATGGATGAAAGCATGTACAAGATCGTAGTGGAAGCAGAAACCTTTGAAACAATTGATGAAAACAATGACTTAAAAAATCCGTATAAGTTGATTGATGCAGCAAGAGAAAATTTTACGAATCTGCAGAAAATCACCTCCAGTAGAGAAAGTCTGGATTGGATTAAGCGGATTTTGCTGAATTTGAATACCTTGAAGGATAGAATGAATGAAATAAGTGATAATCTAAAGCAGACTGGTCATTATGAAGAGAATCTAGAGATGCTAGAATCGGATATTTATATCCTGACAGAGCTGTTTCAGGAAGAAATTCAGTATTATATATATTATGAGACACAGAACTTTGAAGCCATAAGACAAAGCCTTAAGGAGCAGGTAACGAATGTAATCGTGACCATGATTATAGCATTATCCTCCATAATTGTAGCATCCATTTTGGTTAATATCCTTGTGACGGACAGCATTACAAAGCCTATACGTACCCTCTGCGATAAGACGGCATTGGTAGCAAAGGGAGATTTTACGGCAAGGACAACCTTTGAAAACCATGACGAATTGTCCATTCTTTCCGACAGCTTTAACGATATGGCTTACAAATTGGAGCAACAGGTGAAAAGCATCCGGCTGGAGCAGGAGAATTTAAGACACATGGAATCGAAGCTTTTGCAAACACAGATTAACCCACATTTTTTATACAATACCCTTGATACAATTATATGGTTGATCGAAGGAAATAAAAATAGGGAAGCAATCGACATCGTGGTATCCCTTTCCGAATTTTTTCGAATTGTAGTGAGTAAGGGGAGGGATTTTATTAGTATCCGGGAAGAGGAAGTACATATCAAAAGCTATCTGCAAATCCAACAGTCCAGATATAAGGATATTCTGGATTATGAGCTTCACATCCCGGAGGAGCTCTATGGATATCGGATCCTGAAGCTGACCCTGCAGCCATTGATTGAAAACTCCCTATACCATGGCGTTAAGATGTTACGAGCACGCGGGAAAATTACCGTAACCGGTGAAATTATGGATGAGGTCATCTGCTTCCATGTTATTGATAATGGAGTAGGGATGGATGATGAGGAGCTGAAGGCACTACGAAGGGAGATAGAGAGGCCCGGCAGCAAGCAAAGTACCGGCTTCGGCTTGGCAAATGTGAATAAACGAATTAAACTGAACTATGGCAATCGATTTGGACTGGAGATTCAAAGCAAAAAAGGAGAGGGCACCGATATCACGATTAGATTTCCTGCAAGAAGGATGGAGAATGAACGAATCGAGGTAGGGTATGAATAAAAAACGAAAGCTTTTATTATGGATTATTTTTATTGGAATGATTCTACTAGCCAGCTGTAGTTTGAGACCGTTGAAAGTTATACAAACCAGTGAAACCGAAAACTCCGAGGATATTGATTCTGATTTGATTATTGTTGGCTTCTCGCAGCTCGGGTCTGAATCGGACTGGAGAACGGCCAATACAAAATCGATTCAGAATGCACTGGTCAAGGAGAACGGCTTCTCCTTAATCTTTGCTAATGGTAGACAGAGTCAGGAAAATCAGATAAAGGATGTAAGGAGCTTTATCTTTCAGGAGGTAGATTATATTGTAATTGCCCCGGTAACGGAAACGGGCTGGGATACGGTATTAATGGAAGCAAAGCAGGCCGGAATACCGGTTATAATTGTGGACCGTATGATTGATACGGAGGATGAGGGGCTTTATGTTGCGAGTGTTGGTACGGATAAGTATGAGGAAGGTGTGAAAGCCGGTCTTTGGCTGGAAAAGTATCTGAAGGAGCTGGAAGATATCGCTCAGTCCACCAAGGATAATAATGCAATGATAGATCCTGCGAATTCGAAGGAAAAAGGAAAAAAGGTGTCGGACAAGGTAAACATTGTAATTCTTGAGGGCACCTTAAATTCAACAGCTCAGCTTGGACGATCAGGTGGGTTTTATGAAATTGCAACAAAGCATAAAAACTGGGAAATTCTTGCTCATGAAAGCGGCGATTTTACAAAGGCTAAGGGCAAGGAAGTAATGGAGAAGTATTTGAATCGCTTTGAGGACATTGATGTATTGGTTTCACAAAATGATGATATGACCTTTGGTGCCATTGAGGCAATTCAGGAAGCTGGACTAACCAGCGGTGTAGACGGTGAGATTAAAATTATATCCTTTGATGCGGTAGCGGAAGCCTTTGATCGAATGGAGGCCGGATTAATCAATGTGGATATCGAATGCAATCCCTTACAGGGAGAGTTGATTGCAGATATAATTGAGCGGCTGGAAAAAGGGGAGCAGGTGGATAAGGTATCCTATGTGGAAGGCAAGGTTTTTGAAGCCAAGAATGCTGCTCTAGATCGAATCGGGCGAAGCTATTAGTAAAAAATCAAACAAATTTCATAAGAATTTTAACCAATAGCAATGAAAGGGGAAAATTCAGTAAAATAAAATACAAACACAGGGATTATCTCCGTATTATTAAGCATATGAGTTAAATATACTTGTACTTACAATAATACTCGTAATGTGAGTAAAGATAATAGGAGGAGTTATCCATGAAGAAAATGATTTCTTTGTTACTGGTATTAACACTTGTATTTACGTTTGTAGGGTGTGGCAAAAAGGAATCCGAAACTGCGACCAAGACGAATGAAAAGGTGGTGGTTGGTGTGGTTCAGACCAACGCCAACGAGTCAGACTGGCGTACAGCAAATACAAAATCCTTTAATGAGGCATTTGAGGAAGCAGGCTTTGAGACGAAAATGGTCTTTGGTGAGGGTGATCATGCCAAACAAATTTCTCAGGCACAGCAGCTGATACAGGAAGAGGTTGATTACCTTGTTGTATTAGGACTTCAGTCCGCTGGCTGGGAAGATGTAGCAAAAGCAGCAAAGGAAGCAGGAATTCCCTTTATTATGGCTGACCGTAAGCTTGATTTATCAGAGGATCTTTATACCGCCATGG
>JAEZLF010000077.1 GCA_023435925.1 Bacillota bacterium | reverse complement strand
ATAAAACCTGCGGCATTCCAAAATAACCAAGTCCCCAGGAGAGCGTCGAAATAATTGTCAGAAGTCCATAGTTGCCCGCTTCACCGAATAACGGCTTTCCTGCGGCATCCAATTGCTGGACTTTATCAACCAGCTGCGGTTGTGCAATTCCAAAAAATTCGAAAAAGCCTGGGATCGCCTTGATATTTTCCAGAATAGCCGGAATCCCGCCTGCAGCAACTACACCAACGATCAAGACCGTACAAAGGGCAATGATCATAATGATGCCCTGCAGAAAATCGGAGGCACTCTCCGCCAGGAAGCCGCCTAAAAATGTATAAAGAATAACAATGATCGCACCTAAGATCATCACATACTGGTATTTCAAATCAAACAAGGTGCTGAAGAGTTTCCCGAAGGTAACAAAGCAGCTGGCTGCGTAAACCGCAAAAAACACAAGAATGAATACGGCTGAAATCATCAGAATGACTTTCTTATCTTCCTTGAACCTCTTGCTAAAAAATTCTGGAATTGTAATTGAGTTTGTAACAGTGGAATACCTGCGCAGCCTTTTTGCCACGACCAGCCAATTGATATACGTACCTACTGCAAGACCGATTGCCGTCCAAAACGCATCACTTAATCCAAACCAGTATGCAACGCCCGGCAGACCCATCAGAAGCCAGCCGCTCATGTCGGAGGCCTCCGCGCTCATGGCAGCAACCCATGGTCCAAGCGATCTGCCCCCGATAAAGTAGTTGTCGGAATTTTTATTGGCTCGTTCCTTGTAAAAAAAGCCGATTCCAATAACCACAATAAGATATAGGCTCATTGCTAAAAGTATCTGTATTGAATCCCCACTCATACATATGACTCCTTTTCCATTTTTATGACATTATATCAGAAGAGATTCGTTTTATAAAGCTTAAAAATACACAATTTTCCTGAACATAAAATAACATGTTATTTTTGTATTAACCCCCCTCATAAAATTTGCCATAGCACCATTTAACCAGAAATTTTGATATAAAAGCCGTTAAGCACAGCTGTTTATTTATTAAGTAATGCTGGTATAATAGAAAATATAGAATCGTTATTTATGGATAGGAGGCAGATAAAATGACAGCTAAAAAGGTGAATTGGGGAATTATTAGTTGCGCTAATATTGCAGATAAGGCCGTCATCCCCGGAATTATCAGCGCGCAAAATGCGAAGCTTTTTGCGGTGTCCAGCAGGAGCGGTGAAAAGGCGGAGGAGTTTAAAAACAAGCACCATGCCGAAAAGGCCTATGACAGCTATGACAAGCTTTTGGACGACCCGGATATTGATGCAGTATACATACCTTTACCCAATGCTCTCCATAAGGAATGGGTTCTAAAGGCTGCCGAAAAGGGAAAACACATTCTTTGCGAAAAGCCCCTGGGAATCAATGCACAAGAAGTACTGGAAATGAAAGCCGCCTGTGAAAAGCACAATGTGAAGCTGATGGAGGCTTTTGCATACAGACACAGCCCGCTTACACGTAAAGCGAAGGAACTGGCCGACAGCGGAATAGTAGGAAAGCTGAAAGTCATCGAAGCCTGGTTTTCTTTTCAATTGAACGATTTAAATAATGTAAGACTTATAAACGATCTTGGCGGAGGAGCTACCTATGATGTCGGCTGCTATGTAATCAATATCATCCGTTATATAGCCGGCAGTGAACCGATCAAGGTCATGGCGTCAGGAGAAATCGGTGCCGTATCAGGCGTGGATGAAAGCAGTAGCATGCTGTTTGAATTTAAGAATGGGTTAAAGGCAACTGCCCACTGCGCATTCAACTCCACTCCCAGAAGCGGTTACCGCATAGTCGGAGAGACGGGCATAATCGAGGTAAACATCATGTTCAACGCAAAGGGAGAGCTTGATATAAAAGTGATCAAGGGTGACCATACTGACATAATTACAGTATCTACCCCTGATAACTATATGATGGAAGTGGAGCAGTTCGGCAGATGTATTCTGGAGGGAGAGGAACCGCTTCTCAGCTTGGAGGATTCCTTTGGAAATGCGACAGTAATTGATAAGGTACTGGCGCAGATCATGAAGTAATATCCTTCTTACCCATAACGGAAGCTGACTTAATCCGTGTGGATTTGTATTCTTTTCCGATATAAGCGCGCTGAATGTTATAGTTGTTGAGGAAGTCTGGTCCTGTGCCTTCGAGTATCAGACTTCCGGTCTCCATCACATATCCCCGGTCTGCTATCTCCAGTATGGGTTTTGCATTCTGTAGCGCGCATTGCCTGCCCAGCAGGGAGATAAATGTGCACAGTCTTTTGATCCTTCGCCAGAAAATCTATGCTATACTTACTCCACTGTAATAGTAAACTCCATTATATAGTTCTGTGCCAGTACCCTATCACTGTCTGCCCTACTTGTAAGCCGTCTTCTATATTTTAACCAGCTTCCAGTTCATTATCTTGGCCAGTGCTTCCATAGCCTTCATCACATCTCCATACACAATAGCTGCATGATGGGTTCCGCCGTGCCTGCTGTATTGTGAAAGGAAATCAGATATTTGGATTTTGGGCCTGAACCAGCCATGAATGCTGTCGGTCATTTTATCCTCGCCGTTAACATCAATCATCTCAATGTCAGATGCTATTAATGAGTAAGAATAATCCTTTCCTGGAGCAAGGTTTATGAAAACTGCCTTGCCGCTTTTAAATCTGCCGTATGCAACAATAGGGTTGTCGGCATCTGTAAATGAGAATTCCATTTCCTTTAAAACTGGCTTTTCTGCTGCCAGACTCAAATTCATCTCACCCATATGGCTTAGGAATATCGTGTTATTTTTCCAGTCGGGACAAAACATTTCGGTAAAGGTGGTCTCCGGAAAGGTGGAAAGCAAGGCTCCAACCAGAGCCGCGGTAAGTACGTCTCCTTCTCCCGCATACCCGACACCTCTGGACATGGCCTTACCTGCTTCCATAAAGGGCATACAGGTAATATCGGATTGTCCGGTTATTTCCATAAAATTAGCTGTAAAGGCTGTCAGTTGGTTTTCCTCTATCCATTTTCTCATGGAAAGGCAAGCACGGGTGGAGCTGCGGTGAACCTTTTCATCAATCCCGCTGCAACTAAAGACCTTTTTGTCCAGTTCAATTTCTTCATCAATGGCCCGATCGGATATCTGCTCAAAAAGTTTTTTCCCATCTGCAGAGTTATAGGATATGGTTTTGATTCCTATGGTAGACTGAAGTATTTCCTCCGGCAAATCAAAATCACCCATGCCTTCAAAAGCATTTCCAAAACGCCCTACTCTTGCCTTTCTAATATTTTTAGCAATTTTCGCGGCTTTTACACAGCTTACAACCCGGTCCAACACATCAGATTCTTCCCAATGACCGGCCTCGATCAAGAATTCCTTGCCGTTTCTCAGTAAAAGATTGCACATATCCTGCACGCCATGTATTCCATGGTTATAATCAAGCTCGTCAGGATTCTGCTCAGGACTGTAGTCGAAAGTAGGTGTCGTATCAAGTATAATAAGCGGTAATTTGGTATTAGCCAAAGTATCAGAGGATTCAAGGGAAGGAGAATATGCAAGATGGATTGTTACAATGGCATCCACATCTTCTTTTTCAAAGCCGGCAATGGAAGCTGCAAATTCTTGTTTGATTCTGCATACCTGTGATGAGACTACTTCTACATTTCTTTTTTCAAACTCGCTTTCAAGTATATGATGAAACTGATCTATCCTTGGTCTCATGTGGGACAAGGAATCATCATATAATTTGATATATAACGGCAACAGTCCAATTTTGAGTTTTTCCATCGTGAACCCTCCTGAAAAATGTAATTTTTATGTGCGACTTACTTGTACACTTTGTCCGCATTCAGGCTGAAAATATTATTGATATCCTGCGTAGAAGCTCCTGCCTGCATCAGCGAATCAAGCATATTTTTAACCTGTTCATACACAAAAAAGGTGTATTTGGCTTCCTTATCAAGCTCCTCGTGCTTATTCCAACTGAAATTTTCCCGGCAAAGGTTGAAATATTCTGTCTCAGTCCATCTTCGCCTCCCATGCCAGAGCAATATGGGAATATCAGTACCAAAGAGTATACGTTCTGTTCCCAGGGATTCAAATGCTGCCTTGTGAACCTGAGGGTTCATAACTGCAGCTGTGTCGTAGTATATGGCATTCGTTACTTCACCCAGCTTTTTTAAGCCTTCCTCAAGAAATTTATGTGTAAAGCATCTGCCATAGTGTGCAATTACCACTTTTATATTTGGATACCGGTCTACAATAGTTTTTATCTCCCAAATGTTATCATCATCAGGAAGTCTGCCCTTACGAGGCAGATGGATCAAAACCGCCTTTTTGTGCTTATCCAGAATAGCGAGCTGCCGATGTGGAAGGAAGTCGAATATGCTAACCTCGGCGCCCTTAACAGAACTTGCCATATACGGATAAGGCTTAAATCCCGAGAACCCTCCTTTTAGAAGAGTTTCTTCGCAGTAAGCAGCGTCCCATTCCGGCCGTACCGTCATCAGTGCCTTTAGTTTACCCTGTGCCTGCAGTTTTTCCAGATATCCGTTGTTAGCCCTTATATCAGCTTCCGGCAGAGGCATTGGAAATGCAACAGTATCTACCTTTAAATCCGGAAACAAAATACTATAATATTGATTTGCGTCTTCATATGGCATAATAAAGCCGCATTCCATTGCCCAATCGTTTTTTATGGTTTCTTTGCTGACATTAGCCACATGCTCGGGAAGATTCATATGAACATGTGCATCAATGATTCTTTCCGGCAGCCTGCCTTTCAGATTTTTATTATAGAATTCTTCGTCATTGGCATCTTTCTTAAAATAATCCAGCATACAAACCCCCCCACTACTTGTAGCATTTACTTACGCAATCCCATACTCTTTTATATTCCTCAAACTTCCTGCCATAGTGAAGCTTCAAAGCATCAATGTCCTGTTCATATTTGCAGCTTACGTTCATCTTTTCAGCAGCAGAACTGTAATCATTGAACATACCTGCCTGTGTGCCTGCGATAGCTACTGCTCCTATACACGGGGTATCTTTGACCTTCATTACGTATAAATCGCAACCGCATAGTGCAGCAATTATTTTAGTCCATACCGCACTATTGACTGCGCCGCCAATCAAATGCAGGGATTTTATCTCGAGCCCGCTGTTTTTGAATTCCTCAAGAGCCATCTTCAACTGTAAAACCACACCCTCCATCACTGCCAGAGCCAAATCATATTTGTCATGCTCAAGGCCCAATCCTATAAAAGCACCGCGGGCTTCCAATTGCCAGAGAGGGAAGGTCGCTCCTGAAAGATATGGATAAAAATACAGCTCTTTAATGTTTTCTATCCTGCTTTCAGCAACCCGGTCTATTGTTTCATAGTCTTCACCTGTAATATTATTTCTCAGCCAGTCAAGAGCAGCGCCTGACACAGGTATCGATGCGAGAGCTCCAAATTTGTCGTCATATACATGTGGCCCCGGAGCAATGAAAGCTTCTGAGTACAAAAGTTTATCGGATATTCCCAGAATAGCCCATGCTGTTCCTGTAGAAAGCATGATTTGTCCCGGATCATGTATTGAGGCTCCGATTGCCCCACAGTATTGATCATGGGCACCGTTGTACACGGTTACATTCTGGCTGAGGCCCATATCCCGGGCCGCTTTCATTGTCAGATTTCCAACTCTGGCTCCTGTGGGCAGTATCGGAGGAAGCTTATCTTCCGTGGCTCCTGTGGCAGCCAGCAGTTTTTTGTCCCATTGCCTGGTTCTTATATCCAGCAGCTGGCGGATTGCTGCATTGGAAGGATCAATCACGCATTCTCCGGTCAGCATGAAATTCATGAATTCCATGGTGGAAATGAAATATTTCGCTCTGTTGTACAGCTCATTTTCATTGTCTACAAGCCACTTCAGTTTGGCCATATCAAGAGAAGGGTTGATTTTCCAGCCAGATGAATGGTAAACGTATTCATCACCCAGCAGGTTATCCAGATATTCCTTTTCATTAGCTGCCCGGACATCCATCCAGGTCAAAGCATTTGTCAATGGATTCATGCTTTCGTCAGCCAGAAAGGAGCTTGCCCCCTGAGTAGACATACTCAAAGCTATTATGCTTTTAGCATCGATGTCCTTGCATGCCTGCCGGACACAATAAACTGCTGCATCATACCAATCCCGGGGATTTTGTTCAACTCTGCCTCCGCTATTGGTAATCAGATGATATGACTTGTAGCCTTGACCGGCAATTCGTCCTTCTTCATCGGCTACAATAGCTTTTGCTCCAGTAGTTCCAATATCTATGCCCAACACGTACATGCATTTTCTCCTGATATTGATTAATATTCTATGCTTCCTTAATTTTAAAGGTTTTTATTTCGTAAGGCATGATCTCGAAGTTGAAGCTGCTACCATCGGTTTCAACAACAGACAGTTCATTTTCCATAAGATCACATTCACGCACCTCTGAAGCATTGAAGCCCAGGCGGATGCTGCAGCGGGTACGTTTGTTGGCATACTCATAAAGCCTTACGATTGTGCTGTTATCATCTTCAGCCTTCTTTACCGATTCTATGACCACATTATCTGCATCTGTGTTAACAAAGCTAAGCTGGTCGGGTAACAGGCCCTTCTGAGCTCTCTTGCAGAAGCCCATGGCCGGGTTGTTGAGGAAATACGCCTGTTTGACCGTACCTGCATGTTCCCAGCCTAAACTGTGCGGAAGAATGGAATAAGTAAAGGTATGAAGCTCACGATCGGAGTCTTCATTGGGCCATTTTGGGCTTTTGATCAGTGTCAGCCTCATTACTCCATCCTTGATATCATGGCCATACTTGCAGTCATTAAGCATGGATATACCATAACAGCCCTCTGACAGGTCCGCCCACTTCTGCGCACATACTTCAAATCTTGCATAATCCCAGCTTGTATTCCAGTTCGTTGGCCTTTCCACGTTACCATACTGTATTTCATAGGTCGCCTTATTGGCATGTATGTCGACAGGGAAGGCCGTTTTCAACAATATGTGGGTTTCCTTCCAGTCAATAGAGGTGCTGAAGTCGATCCTGCTATTGAAGCTGTATACATAGATTTTTTGTATAATGACTGAACTTAAAAATCTCCTTTTTATCTCCAGGCACGCCCTCACAGGTCCGCTTTCAACAATCCGGACACTTTCTACTTCTGTAATTTCCCACATTTTCTCGGTATAATATATGTTTATATCCCAGGCATCATGTGCAAAGGGTTTGTCTTCAAAGGCCTGCAGGACATTTCCACGACAGCCTGTCTTAAGGATTTCCCGTTTCTCCTGTTTATCATAAATCGAAATGAGTTCAGCATTCTCATTAAGCCTAATGTCAATGAAAGAGTTGCTTATATGCCTTTCAGAGATACTCAGCTCATTTTCACCAGGATATTTCCCCTCTTTCATGGTCAAGGCCTTATAGCCCATTGCAGGAACACCGGCTACATAAGCAAGCATACCTCCGTTGTCGGTTGTTTGCGTAGGCATGATATTTCCATCATCGTCGCACAGTATATATCCCTTGTCATTAGCGGGTATCGCCACCTCAACGGCATCATTTCTTTCAAATCCAACAGGGTTGAATACGACAACGCTGTCGGCTTCAAGGCTGACATTTGACAACAAAGCATCAATAGACTTTTCCTTCACTTCAGCAAGAGAGGTCAGAACACTTTCGTATTCATTTTTTGAGACTTCATATACTTCTTTTATTGAAGAACCAGGAAGAATGTCGTGAAATTGGTTCAGCAGCACCAGTTCCCAGTTGTTTTTAATTGTCTCAGCTTCATATGATGCGCCGGAAAGCTGCATACCCATTTGTGAGAACAATTCACTGTTCAGGAGTGCAAACTCGCATTTGCGGTTGTATCTCTTGTTCCTTGCCATCGAGGTATATGTTCCTCTGTGGAATTCCAGATACAGCTCTCCCACCCATTTAGGCAAAAGCTTGTTTCCGCTTACTCTTTTCTCCAGTTGTTTAAAAAATTCACCTGCTGTCCCATACTTTACCTTAGGAGTTCCTGGTATGCCCAGAGCTAGTCTTTTTGCCGTTTCAAGCTGTTCGTAAGTCGGGCCTCCGCCGCCATCTCCGTAGCCGTAGGAAACGAGGATTTCGTTGTTGATTTCCTTCTGCTGATATCTATCCCAAGCACCTTTTATACACTCAGGAGCCAGTCTGCCATTGTATGTTGTGAACATGTCGGCATTTACCAAGGAATTTTCTGGTTCGGTTGTTGTAATGAAGTGGGTCAGCACCTTGCTTCCGTCAATTCCCTCCCAGACAAAGGTATCGTAGGGAATCTTATTATACTCATTCCAGCTGAGTTTGGTGGTCATAAAGTAGGGGACGCCTGATTTTGCAAGTATCTGCGGCAGTGCAGCAGAATAACCGAAGACATCCGGAAGCCACAGAATTTTGTTGTCCACTCCAAATTCCTCTTTGAAGAATCTTTTCCCCAGAAGAATCTGTCTTACGAGAGATTCGCCCGAGGTCAGGTTGCAATCCGCTTCGAGCCACATGGCGCCTTCGGCTTCCCATCTTCCGAGCCTGGCCTGTTCTTTGATTTGATTATATAGTTCTGGCTCGTCTTCTTTAAGATATTTATACAATTGCGGCTGGCTTGACATGAAAATGTACTCCGGATATCTCCTCATCAATTCCATTACAGTACTGAAGCTCCGGACGGTCTTTTCCCGGGATTGTGCTACGGTCCATTGCCATGCAACATCAATATGGGTATGGCCGATACATACCGCGGTAACGTCACTATCTCCGCACAGCTTGCCATAAAGCTCTTCTCTTACATATTTCAGCGCCTTGGTCACCGATTCTTTATAGCTGGTGCTTTCAGGCTCTCTCAAATCAATAAGATTGACGGTTTTTTCGAGGCAGCTTAGCAGCCTATATCGTTCAGGGCTGTTGACATCCAGTAACTGTGCGGATTTAAGAGGGACAGTGATGTCAAAATAAAGGTCCTCCGCCTCCTTATCTAAAATTGCTATGGTGCAGAAGAGATCAGACAAACTCGTGGTCAAGCCCGAATAAGCATCAAGTACTATTAAAAACTCCTGACCCTTTTCAGCACTTTCGGTCAGCACAATCTCCCGATGGTTTACATCCGCGCCTTGTCTGCGTACACCGTCAACATATACCACAAACTGAGGATTTGCCGCATCCCAGCTCCCTTCTCTTCCGGTTCTTATTTCAAGAACTGTAGTTTTTCCGACAAAAGTCTCAGGGATTGCAACCAGAAGCTTAAAGGTGAAATGCCGGTCGTAACCTCCCCAGCGATCCCCTTTATAAAATTCGCTGAAGCCCTCTGTATCCGGACTATTTACTTCTGTTCGCTGCATTTTGCCTTCTCTATACCAAATAGTACCTGCGTCCTGCCTTTTCAACCTTGCAGAGGCGAGAATATCCTCTGCAAGCCTTTCTATTCGTTTTTCTACAAATCTCATGAAGATTCTCCTTATTCACACTCAAGCATTTCTTTTATGGTCCACATTAATAATGACGTACACGGCATATCATACTCACATGTGACCGTGTCCAGATCAATATTAGGAGTATCCGTACCCGGCACGCACCCCATTCCCAATTGTACGGCACCAGTTATCTGGGGTACCGGCGGTATAAACTCATCACCATTGATAAGCGTTTGTTGTTGATTATATCCAACGCCTTCACAGAAGCTGGCATCTAAAGGATTACAGCCTAATACCCAGTCTACCTGCCTGAATGCAACTTCCCTGCATTTATCTTCAAAGCCGGTATACTTGGCACTTTTCAAAAGGAAAAGCGCTCTATGCAGTAAATCATAGTTAATGCCGACAACCGTTTTAATTTCATATAAGAAGTACTTATAGTAAAGGCTGCCGCCTTTTCTGCCGCCGTCCTTATCATCCATAAACCAGTAACAGGGAATAAGTCCCCACGGGTTTTTTTCGGAGCATAACGTCAGCTGCCGGGCGATATTTCTGATAGTATTCAACCAAACATTTCTGTTGTCGCCGGACTGCAGCTCTTCAACAAGCATACACAATCCTATAGGTCCCCAAGAGCCTACAGCAAAGGCTGTGCTCAGTTCCGCTTTTTTGTCATCCAGCCAGAAGCAGGCTGCTGCAATATTCTCTTCCACATTTCCCCCTACCTGCAGACTGCAGTAACTGTCCGCGGTTGCTGAGGCTTCCTCAAGAAAGCTTTTGCTGCCGGTAGCCTTATAAAGCATCATTGCAGCAAAGAGCTTATCTCCATAATAGCAAGATGTATCCCTGCGGCTTTTCCTATATAAATAAGGGAGGTATTCGTGATATTTAAATGCTCTTACATTATATTCGTCCTTCATTTTGCTGCTGTTTGCGTATGCCCAGAGCTTCAGTGCATAATCCAGACATTGGGCTGCATACTGAGGATCCTCTTCCTTAAAGTAAATTGCGGCGTTGCACTGGCCCGAAATCATAGTGAAGGTTGTCATAAAGGATGCATCATCGGAGTTCAACTGCCTTGTGATGTGGTCATCCCAGTCATTGGGAATGGATATAAAATCCATCAATCCTCCGTCCTTGCGGACCATCTTGTGGAAGTATCGGTTTCCCCATTTTATTTCTTCTGCAACCTTTCCGTTTTCCCATTTCTTCAACGGCTTATACCGGCCTAGCTCAGGAAGGGCCATAAGTCCTACTGTCGTCCCGTACATCCATTTTCTTGTATCGCAGGATTGATGCCAGCCGCCTGACATATCTTTCATTTCCCCGGTATTTATATCTTGGGCGGGTTTCAGATGGCAAGGGGAATTCCAGCCGGTGCTGCTGTCTCCACACCTCTGAGTAGGATAATAGTTATATATGGTGCGCATAGCCATCTCGTAAGGTTTTTTGTGAATAACAATGATCCTCGAAACTGTATCTGCACATTTGATAAGATAAGTCCCTTCTTCAGTTACATTACTGAAGTCACCAACGAATGCCTCGTCAAGATCACCTCCGTAATAGGCCTTCAACCTTCCGTTAAACACTATTCTATTGCCCCACCGGTTGATGACTGTAAACTCCATTGATCTTGGGTGCTTTATGACAAAATGTTTTTCTCCCTGCGGCAGGAAACCTATATGGTTCATAAAAATCTGTGTTTTCATAAAAGTAGCTCCTTAAAAGTAGTCTATATATGGAAAGGGCTGTTCAAAAGAGAGTTCCTTCTCACAGCCCCTCCGGCATCAATTTATATTACTTGCTTTTTTTATACCTTTCCAGAACTGCTGTCGTAGCTTTTTCAATCTGGGCTACTACCTGGTCAAAAGGCGTCTTCTTTATTGCGGCTTCACTGGTAACATCCTTTATTGCGGTCCATACGATTTCATCATGTATTTCAGCTATATAAGGCGGGTTGCTCATGGCTTCCTCATCCAGAATGTACTTGTAGCCGGGGAAATAGTCAGAGCTGGTCAGGACCTTGTTGTTCTCAGATTCCTTATAAGCACTAGGATTGTACGAACTGGTTGCTTTTGAGATATTATCGTACCAGTACTTTGCTCCGAACTTCAAAACCTGGAAAGCTACCTCGGGATCCTTGACGTCCTTTGACATTCCGATTCCAAGATATGTGACCGGAGGCTGTACCTGTGCCTCACCCTCAAAATGAGGTATGGGTATGGCATCATATACACCCTTATATTCCAGATCCGATATCTCAGGATTTCCCGGCATGCCGATAATCCATGAATTCTCGATGATCATCGGATATTGACCCTGAACGAATAGTTTGTAGGTATCTCCATACCCTTTTGCTTTTGCCTCTTCCTTGGTAATCATCAAGTTTTCATTCCAGAGATCCGACCAGAATTTAATTGCTTTCTGAACTTTGGGATCACTGATATTCGACTCTATGGTTTCCGCATTATAGAAGTTGACTCCCATGGCTCCTGTAAGGGGTTCAATATGAATTTCCCACTGACAGAAGGGTCTCATGTCTTTTTTGTCATCACCGGCTGCGATGATCTTCTTGTTCAATTCTCTTGCCTTGTCAAGTAGCTGTTCCATAGTCATACCATGATAAGGGTATTCAACGCCATATTTATCAAAGGTCTTTTTATTGAAGAAAAGTAATTTGTGATATGGAGAAATAGGTATAGAATAAGCTTTTCCATCAAAGGATTTATAATAATTGATACCATTATCGTCAAACATTGAATAATCAATATCGGGGTCCGCTTCTACCAGGTCGTCCAGAGAATACATATACCCTGAAGGAACCAGCTGGTTGTAGTAAGACTGTTCAACCTTTAAAACATCAGGTCCTGTTCTACTAGCAAGCATAACCATAAGTTTTTCGAATCTTTCCTCAGGGGGTGCCTCAACAGTTTCTATCTCGATATTAGGATAGATTTCATTAAATGGCTTACGGAACTCTTCTTCAAATCTTTCTCCTGTGTCGATACAGAATGTCACTTTTCCACTATAATCACTTGGCTTCTTTTCTGCCTGAGTTCCATCTGTCTGGGAAGCTGCATTTGTCTGAGAAGCGGTTGTTGTTTCCTGGTTGCCACTGGATTGATTGTTACTACTACCACACGCAGAAAAAGCGGTTATGAGGAAAATCATGCACATGGTAATTGCAAATACTTTTTTCATAATGACCTCCTAATAATAATTAGTATCTTCTTTATGCTTTACCCTTGGATGTAATATTCAGAGCATTATCAATTCACTCATCACCTCCTAGCCTTTTATTCCAGAAGTTGCTATACCCTGTTCAAAATACTTCTGCCCTGATATATAAATGATCAACATGGGTATCTGTGATATGGCCGAAGCGGCAAAAAGCGGCCCGTAACGTGTATTATACCTTGTTTTGAAAACATTCATACCAAGCGATATCGGAAGAAGATCCTGAGTGTTGATAAAAATCAGCGGTCCCAGTACATCGTTCCAGCTCCATATGAAAAGCAGGATTGCCATTGAAGATAGTGCCGACTTGGATACCGGCAGTATTATGGAAATAAAAATCTTAAAATAGCTTGCTCCGTCAATTTTTGCAGCTTCCAGAATAGAATCGGGAATCGTAACGAAAAATTGTCTAAGCATAAATACTACATAAGCATCAAAAAATAACACAACTGTCAACGGAAGATGAGTATTGTTCCAGCCCAGCTTTGACATGAGAAGATAGGTTGGTACAATGGTAACCTGTCCGGGCAACATAATTGTAGCAAGATAAACAAGAAAGAGCTGGTTTTTGCCTTTAAATCTCAGCTTTGCAAAAGCGAATGCAGTTAGTGAGCTGACGAAGAGGCATCCAAGAATTCTTATTACACAGATTTTGATGCTGTTAAAGTAGTAAATGTGAAACGGTGCTGCTGTAAAAGCATTAATGTAATTTCCCAGATAAAGCGAATCAGGAAGCCACTTTACCGGGACTGTAAAAATCTCACTTTCTGTCTTGAAAGAAGATATAATGAGCCAGTAAAACGGTATAAACATTGCAAAAGCGAATATGGCCAACAATATAAATCTAATTGTTTTTGACGAGGTTTTAATTATTCTATCCGTTGACATAAGTACACCTTCTTATCATTTTAGTTTACTCATTAACCCAATTTTTCTGTCCCTTCCATTGTATAAGAGTAATAACAATAATTATGAGGGACATTAAGATGGCAAGAGCACTTGAATAGCCCATCCTGAAAAATTTGAAACCGGTTTTATAAATGTAATAGCCTAGCACATGAGAGGCGGTGCCTGGGCCTCCATCCGTTACTGCGTAAATCAGGTCAAAGGCTTGAAATGTAAATATCAGGCTTGTAACCACCAAAAAAAATGTTGTGGGAGTAAGCATTGGCCATGTAATATGTCGAAATTTGTTTATACCGCTGGCTCCGTCAATTTCTGATGCTTCGTAGAGCTCTGCCGGTATGTTTTGCAATCCTGCCAGATATATCAGCATTGCATAACCCACTGAACGCCATGCCTCTATGATAGAAAGGGCGTAGATGACAAGATCGCTTTCTAATAACCATGTAGGAGGGTTTTCTATACCAATTGACATCAATATAGCGTTAACAAAGCCTTGTGGATGGAAAATCCATATCCACACTGTTGCAACGGCAGTTATCGTTGTAATATAAGGTATAAAGTATACTGTCCGAAAAATAACATTGGAAGTGGATTTCTTTTTCAATTGAGTCGCTATCAGTAAAGCAAGAGCCAGTGTCAATGGAACTGAGATTACAGTAAATATCACTGTGTTTTTTATAGAAAGTGTAAAAACCGGATCCATGAACATGTCGGCATAATTCTGAAACCCGACCCATTTGATTTTGCCAAGAAGCCTCCACTCGCAAAAGCTTAATAGAAAAGCCGCTCCTATAGGAATTATTTTAAAAAAAAGAAACCCTATAATATTCGGCAATATAAAAAGCCAGGCGACCGCAGCTTCGTTCTGTCCGATGCTGCGAGATACTGATACCTTCATATGAACCCCCTCGTTACTTTAGTTACTTACTTGATTGATGCTTTTATAATAGCTTATAAATAAATCGTGATGTTGAATAATATTTTGCTGTTTGTTTATTTTTTTAGTGTTTAAGAGCCAAATATATTAACATGATTAATTTTTTTTACTTTTGTATATTAATTTTACGGATTAGGCCCTGGAAACATAAAGAAGTGGATTTTGAAGAATCTTTAAGATATTATTGTATTGTACAAATAACTACGCAAGTCTTTTAAATAAACAATGAAGCATGGTGATACGATGAAGATTCTATTGGTGGACGATGAAAACTTAATTCGCATCGGAATTAAAACCTTCATTAACAAAATAGGTCCTCACCAGGTACTGGAATGCTCCAATGGAGAGGACGCCATCGAGCTCATACGCAGTCATAACCCGGATATTGTTTTCACCGATATTAAGATGCCTGTCATGAATGGCGTGGAACTGATAAAAAAGGCAAAAGCCTTTGGATTTCAAACTACCTTTATTGTACTCAGCTGCTTCGACGACTATGACTATGTAAGAGAAAGCTTGAAGTATGGAGCTTATGATTATATTCTTAAGCATAAGATTGATGTGAATGAGATATCAAAGCTTTTAGCATCCGTAAAAGACAAAAATTCCTCCATTAGCAGCGGCATTCAGGAAAATACAAACCGGAAAGCCATTCTGTCCTCCATGCTAAAAGGAGAAGAATTTTCGGAGGAGTATATCGCTGAGAGCATTGAAAGTAACGGATTGCGCCTGTCCCATAAAAAAGCTGTCCTTGCAATAATGGAAATAAACCGGAACAAGAATGCGATTACAGCTGAAAAAAACGACTCAATTTTTAATTTGTCGGTCATAAACCTGGTGGATGATATAATGGCCAGATATGGAAACGGAGAAATTGTACACTATAAGGAAGACCTTTTTTTCCTTGCCTTTACCAATAACTATCCCTCTCAGGCTGCCGGCAATGAAGAAATGAAAGGCATTTTGAATTCGGTTCAGAATGCTATGAAAAAATATCTAGGTGCATTTTGCCGCTTTGCAGTCATAACAAAGCAGATTAATATGGAAAAAATGCAATATGCTCTGATCAGGCTAAATAAGCTTTATGATCGTATGTTTTTCCTGCCGGAGAAATTTATAATAGATGAGAATACCCCACCACCGCGTGCTTCAGATATCGGTCAAAGCCTGCAGCAGCTTTTTGAAATCTATGCCGATAAAGTTCTGTCAAGTCCGCAACCCTTACTGGGAGACACGCTGGATCAGCTTTTTTCTGATATTGTCAATAAATCTGACTATGATAAGGACAAAGTCAAGCTGTTTTTCAAAAGCTTCATATACAGATATGTAACAGATTACAGAAGAAAGTACTTATTTGATTTGAATGCATTTCATGAATATGAGTTAAAATGCAGGGAGATCGAAGCCTGCAAAACCATCTCCAGGCTTAAGAAAATTGTAAAGGAGATGCTGGGCACAATGGCAGGCTGTGAAAAGGACTCTTCTGTGATCAACCCTGTAATATCAAAGATTATAGGCTACATGAGAGAAAATTATAAACTGGAGCTTACTCTTGAAAAGGTTTCCGGACTCTTTAAATTTAACTCCTGTTATCTTAGCCGTCTTTTCAAGGAGCAAACCGGAAAGAACTTCATAGAATATCTCATTATGATCAGGGTCGAGGCTGCAGTAAGACTATTGGGGAGTACCGACATGACGATAAAGGAAATATCTGAAAGTTGTGGCTTCAACAATTCCCAGTATTTCAGCACGGTTTTCAGAAAGCATACAGGATTGGCGCCGTTAGACTTCAGACGAAATCATATTCCGATTAGGGAGAGCAACCAGTGAAACAGTATTTTAAGACTCTTACAGGTAAGCTTTGGATATACTTTATAGTCATTTTCCTTGTGCCCTTTTTCGGGGTCGGTGTTTTTTTCTACAGCCAGAGTAAGGCTGCTGCGGAGGAACAGCTGATAAACGACAGAAATATCATACTTTTACAGGCGAAAAACTCGGTATACAACGTCCTGACAAATGCCTCTGCGGCATGCAATTCCCTGTATAACGATACCAACGTGAGGAATTACCTGATATCGGACCTTAATAATATTGACAACAACTCATATAAGAGCATTGATAAGGTTTTTGAGCTGCTCAGCTTTTCAAATGTCTTAATAAATGATACCTGTAATATTTCCATTATCAGAATGGACGGCTGGTTCACCTCCATGAAAGAAAATAAAAGGGGCATCGGCCTGAAAAACAATATAAAAAGATGGGAGGAAGAAGTCTCCGCAGAAGACCTTTATATCAGTTTTGCATCTAAGGACATAGGAAAAGCTCTTACAGACGACGGCACTGTGGCAACTATGGTAAAAAAGGTATATGACATACGGCAATCAAACACTACAGGCTTTGTTGTCGTAGATATAATGTCAGCTGCTTTTCAGGAAATATTTTCATCCATAGGCAAGGAAACCTTTAGTGATATAATGTTATGTGATACCGAAGGAAATGTGATTGTAAGCTCTCAAGGCCTGCTTGGGCAGAAAATGGTTAATATCCGCGGTGAAGGAAGCTATCTGCTTCAAAGCATTGATAATAAAAAGTATGCAGTAATAAAAAATGAAGTAGGATTGTATAACTTGAGTCTATTAGCTTATATTCCCTTTTCCGAGGTTGAAGGCAGTATAAGGCATTCACTTGTATACCTGTTGGCTATTTTTTCGATGGTAATCCTGTTTACTTATGTAATAGCATTATTTATGACTAGAAGAATAGGCAATCCTATTAAAAAACTGATTAATAAAATGAATTATTCCGATAAGGATAACCGGGTTGCCATTGTGGATATAAAAGGAAGTTATGAAATCGAACAGCTTTCGTATCGATATAATGCGATGCTGGAGGAAATAGATTCATTAATAGAGGAAATCAAAGCAAGTGAGCAGGAAAAGCTGGAATTTGAAATAAATGCGTTGCAGTCACAGATTAACCCGCATTTTATATACAACACTCTATCCACCATAAGGTGGATGGCCATCATCCAGAATGAAGACTCCATCGTGAAAATGCTGGACTCCTTTATAGGCCTCATGAAATACAGCTCGAATTTTAAGGAAAGCCTCATCGTGCTGGAGGATGAAATCAGCTTTTTGGAGGATTATGTTTTTATACAAAATGCACGATACAATTCGCAGATCAATTTTTATGCGGATTTTGAACCGGAAGCTAAAAAATGCAGGATATTAAAATTCATACTTCAGCCGCTGGTTGAGAATTCCATTTTCCACGGATTTAACAGTCATAGCGAAGAAAAGGTAATACGGATCACTTCCTGGATACAGGATGAGAAGATATATCTTGAGGTAATGGATAACGGACAGGGAATGGACCAGGAAACCCTCCAAAAAATAATGGACAGAAAGTATATTAACAATGGGCTCACGAGCATAGGACTTCCGAATGTTGAAAGGCGGATACAGGCAAGGTTTGGAGAAGAATACGGCCTGAAAATAACCAGCGCTGCCAACAAAGGCTGCCTGGTAACGGTTGTGCTGCCGAAGATTTGATGTTTGACGGGATTAAAGCTCAATATCTTCCCTTGACTTGTAAGCCGCCCGGACCTGCATGCATACACTTAACCCTGCTGTCCTGGCAGCTTTTTCTGATTTAGTCGCTTCCCTACTGCACCAGCCGGATGAATTAATGCAAACTGCTCGTTTTTATAGTTTGTTACTTCGATAATTGCTGTTTGCAGTGCATCAAAAACAGCTGACAGTGCTATAAAGCTTGAGGTTCCCTGACTGTTATATTTATCAGTTTCAGAAACCACTTTCATTGGCACGACAATATCTGATTTTCCTGCTAATGGAGAAGAAAGATTCTCCGTTATTCCAATTACGATTGCTCCCTTGGTATGACAAATGTCAATAATAGTAAACAACTCGTCGGTTTTTCCACCCCTGGATGCCCAAACCAGCACATCTCCTTTTTGAATATAACCCGTTGCACCATGTACTGCCTCTGCCGGAGAAATAAATCTAGCTGGCCTTTCCACACAGCACAGTGAGTGTGCAAAATGCATGCATGCAATTCCAGAATGTCCACAACCGGTTGTAGCAACACGAGCTGCTTTAGATAATACCTCCGTCGCTTTTTCAAATGCATCCCAATCCATGAATTCTTTTGTTGCAAGAATGGAATCACTTTCCATCTTAAATGCTTGAACAGCTCTTTCTTTTGCTTCCTTAATCATTTAATAATCCCTCTATTAGGTAAAACAGTGGCCATATTAATCACTAATTCCCCATGATCAACACGGCCTGTTTTCCCATATTGATAAATATGATGTCTTTCAAAAAAGCCTCTTATCTCTGCTGCTGTAATGAATAATGAACGTCAAAAGCCTTCTCTTCCTCTGTGTATTTGCGTAAAGTGTTAATTACCTCACCATTGTTCCATTTACGATCTTCAACGTCTTCTGTAGTCCCCATAACTGTAACATTCAACTGTCTGCGACGTGCACGAACATGATCCCAATCAATAAAATACACATGTGCGAATTCGCCGCCATCCAGCACTCCATCTTTAATGGTCATAGTCTCACTGCGTCCGAAAAATACAGATCGCAGATGTCCATCCGTATTCATGCTGGTAAAGTCTCCCGGTTCGCCGACATAGCGGCCAAACTGTGAATGAATCGGACCCGGATGGCGATACTGATGCTCCTGTTCAAAATCAGGAATCATTCTGCGCATTATATCAAGCAGGTCATGCTGCAGGTATTCAAGATCAAAACTATCAATGTCATGAGAACATTCCTGAACCATAACAGAGCATGTGGTATGATGGGAAGCAATACAAACCGTACCATTTTTCACTCCCGATGCCTGAACAATTTCGATAATTTCTTTTGTAACATCATGGAAAGTGGGAATCCATCCCCTTGACTGTAATTCCAATTCCTTCTGATATACTTTAAAATCCATATTATATACCCTCCGTTTATTTGTACATTTTTGTTATTCTCCAATTACAGTAACCTGAACTGTCCTTTGACGTGCACGAGTCTCATCAAAATCAATAAAATAGATAAATCCAAATTCCCCCAAATCCATCTGCCCGTCAATTAATGCAATAGTCTCACTTCTGCCAATAATAGAGGATCGTAAATGTGCGTCTGTATTATGGCATCCTCTGGCATCTTCACCATGCTCCTCGGCAAACTTTAGTGCTTTCGGCCCCGGATGCAGATACATGCCTTCCCTGCGACAGGTAGGAACCATTTTCTCAAATACATCTACAAGATCCTGCTGTAATGTCTCAAGTCCAGTCATTGACATATCAAAAGCACACTCCTGTGTAATAACACAACAGGTGGTATGATGGGAATATACAACTACAATTCCATTTTTGATTTTAGAATTTTCAACAATTTCACGGGTTTTTGCAGTAACATCATGAAATGTACACACACGGTCATTGGACTGTACTTTAAATTCCTCTCTGTAAACCATTTGAATTCTCCTCCAGTCTATTTATTGATTGATTTTTCCATATCATCACGTGCTCTTCTCACCGCTGCAATCATTTCTTCGGCAGTTGTATATGGATCCTTGGAATTAAAAATGCCGGACGCAGAACCTGCCGCTGCAGAACCTGCCATGATAAAATCATAAACCTGCTGTCCGTTTGTAATACCGGCGGCCTGTTCAACTAAAATATCAGGGTCAATCGCTTTAATCGCGTCAATTACTTCCCTTACATACCCCATATCGCTTGCATTTCCACTTCCAATAAACTCTGTAGGCTCCGGATTTATAATATCAGGATGCAATTGTGCAATTGCCTTTGCTTCCGCAACGGAATCTGCACATGCAAATGTTATAAGTTCCAGTTCATATGCCCTATCAATGGTCTTTTTGATTTGTGAGAGTGACATGGGCTTCTCACAATGATTCATACAAACTCCCTGTGCCCCTGCAGCCTTAATGGCTTCCGGCAAAATATCCGCCATTCCGCGTCCGGGACGGAGCGTATCCATATATGGTGCAAGAACAATCAGATTCTTTGTATTTTCAGCTACAGTTTTTATTTCTGTATACGGCACAACATAAAGTACATCAATGTCATATTTTTCTGCGCAGGCATCTAATACCTTAGCCATTTTTAAAACGTCATCACCATAAACATAGTTTTTTACACCCACTTCAAAAAAAGGTGTTCTAATTTGCGGCTTCATCTGGATTCTTCCTCTCTATTCCCATTTAGATTCCTTGTCTATACCACAACTATATTCTAATAATTTTCGTCCTACAATGAATGATATGGGAAAAAAGATGGATAATATGGTATGGCTAATATTGTCATCAAAACGCTACTTTGCTTTCGGTTCTATAAAATTTTTTGATTCTCCTTTATAAAAATGCTATAATTTCAGTGTATTAGAAAGGTGTTATCTTTTTTATTCTTGAAGTGGATGAATTCAAATTTTTGGAGGATCGCTATTTAATGGATAATTCGGTAAAAAAAATAATTGATAACTTAAGCGGCAATGAACCCTTTTACGGATGGACGGGTTTTAACTCACCCGGTGATGTTGAAAAGCGTTCCGGTTTGTGGATTACGAAAGCAGGCACCCGTTATTTTGGCGAAAAAGGTTTTGAATATGATCCGTATAAACAACTGCATCATTATGAGTGGGTAGCTGTCGTTGAGGGTACACTAAGCATCGAACACAGCAATGCTACAACGATGGTTCCAAAAGGAATGTACTATTTTATGCCTGATAATGTAAAGATGAAATGTAAAATGGCCGGGAACCCCCTATTAGTTTGGTTTGAGTTTTCCGGTCCTTTATGCGCAGATATAGGCCCCATTTTGAGTGATTCTTCAGATACCATCTCTACAGGCCGTTACAGCTACGGTCAGTTAAAAACAGTCCTTCAAATGGCCTATGTTCTACAGTACCATCCCCCCAGATTTAATCTTACGATTCAAAGCCTGCTTTGGCGCTTTGTTGCAGAGACTTCCGGTTCTATTCCTAATAAAGCTCAAAACTACAGCCCGGAAATCATCCATACTTTAAACTTTATAAAGGCTACTCCATTATATCAGAGAATTAGCGTTGAAGACCTCGCAAAAGCATCATCACTGCCTGTTGAAACTTTTCGGAAAAGATTCCAATCCGAAATAGGTGAACCACCTTTACAGTATTTACTCCACTATAAAATTGCAAAGGCAAAAGAAATGATAGGAAATAAGGAATTGACAATTAAACAGATTGCTTATGAGACAGGCTTTACAGATCCATATTATTTCTCCAGACTTTTTAAACAATATGAAAATGTAAGTCCTCTCGCATTTCGCAAAAAGATATATCATGATGATATGTATGATTGATTAACCTCTCATATATTTTTTGACAGAACATTGTACTTGGAAAATAGTATTTACAATAAATTCATTCCGTAATATAATTAAATCAATTAATAAAGTGGAGTGGAACACGGGATGAAAATGAACGCTACAAATTCAGCTAGTATGAAGCAAAGCAACAGACGATTAGTTTTAAATATCATTCGGAAAAAGCCTTCATCAAGAGCTGAATTGGCTAGCATAACAGGTCTGACACGTGCAGCTGTGACAATGATTGTTGATGACCTGATTAGTGAAGGCCTTCTAATAGAAACCGGAAGCATAGATTCCGGTTTCGGAAGAAAGCCAGTCATTCTTGATCTAAATAATAAAAGCCTGTTTGCTTTAGGGCTGTGTATTGCAAGGGAGGGCTGTTTCATCTGCATTTCCGACATAAAAGCGGAGTTCTTGCTGAAGCAGGAATTTGTATTGGATCAGTCCGGAGGAGTAGATGATTGCCTGCAGACCCTTATTAGCAAGACGAAGAAAATTATCTCCGATTCGGGAGTGCCTTACAAGAGAATGATTGGAATGGGAATTGCCGTACCTGGACCGGTAGATATCTATAACGGTACCATTTTAAACCCGCCAAACTTTAATCTCTGGCATAATGTTAATATTGTCAGTGCGTTTAAAAAACATTTCGATTTTCCGGTATACGTTGAAAATAATGCCGCTTCACTTGCCCTCGCAGAAAAAGCATATGGGAGGGGGGTCGATTTTGACAGCTTTATGCTTCTAGTTGTAAATGAAGGCGTCGGAGCAGGGATTATCATAAAGGATAAGCTTTATAAAGGAGAAAAGGGATTTGGAAGCGAGGTAGGACATACAACGATTGATTTTAATGGAAGACAGTGCAGCTGCGGCAATAAAGGCTGCATTGAAACCTATGCCTCTGTTCCCGCTGTGATAGAAACAGTCAGAAATGACGGTATCATGCTTGATTCCTGGGAAGAGGTTATTGATAAAGCATTAGACGGCAATGAAAGATGTAAAAGGGCTGTTGAAGATGAAGCGCTATATCTTTCCGCCGGCATTGTAAATACAATCAACACTCTGGAATTGGAAGCAGTAATTCTGACAGGAGATATAAATTACAAGCCAAAGCTTCTTCTGGAGGCGATTGAAAAAAACGCAGAGAGCACCTTGATAACCAGGAACTTGAGAAAGCTGCATATAATGAACTCATCCATCACAGAAAATATTGAGGTGAAAGCCGCCGCATCAATCGTATTAGATCGGTTTTTCAGTTAATTTTTTATCATAACGAAGTTTATGAAAATGTTGTTATTTAAATTAACGATATATTATTAATTGATTTAATAAAGTGAAAAGTCATAAAAAATTGGAGGTCATATGGAGATTATTTTCAAAGAACAGAATAAAAAGACTTGTATCAAGACAGTCCTGTTTGATTTTGATGGAACAATATCAACACTACGTTTTGGATGGGAGAAGATCATGGAACCGCTAATGCTGGAAATGATCGCTGGAAACACAGAGCCTGATGATGCGCTTATTGCAGAAGTAGCGGAGTATATTGACCAGTCCACAGGGATACAAACCTATTATCAAATGAAATGGCTGTCCGAAGCGGTGGTACGTCATGGGAGAAATGCAGGGGCATCCACGGACCCATGGTGGTACAAGGCAGAGTATAACCGTAGGCTTATGGAACCGGTAAAAATGAGAATTAACAAGATAAAAAACGGCGAGTGTCTGACATCCGACTTTTTAGTAAGCGGAAGTGAAAAGCTGCTTAAGACATTATATGACAAGGGCATCGAAATATATGTTGCCAGCGGTACGGATCACCCTGATGTAAATAATGAAGCAGAAGTACTGGGACTTAAAAAGTATTTTAAGGAAATAAGCGGTGCACCCCTTGGTAAGGCGGACTGTTCAAAGGAAGCAGTGCTTCGCAGGCTAATTTCGGATAGCAAATTACAAGGTAACGAGCTTGCGGTTATTGGTGACGGTAAGGTAGAGATTGCTCTGGGAAGAGAAATGGGAGCAATCACGCTGGGCGTAGCCAGTGATGAAGAAAAGCGGTGCGGGGTTAACGCCGCCAAGAGAGAAAGGCTCATAAAAGCAGGAGCGCATGCTATTGTTGGTGATTTTAGAGGACTGGATGAAATATTATTCTGGATGGGGATTAATTAGCTTATTGCAGAGGATAAGTTAGCTTATTATAGACATCTAAACAAATGTATCAGGGAGGAAGAACGATATATGAAGGACATGAATGTACGTATCAATGGACAACTTGATTTTACAAAGGTTAAGACTTATTCAGTCAAAGTGAGGACGAATCTTGTAACAGTTGAAAATATTGCACAACCGGATACGGATGATGTACCGGATTGGGGAAACGACGATTTCAATGAGCTTATTGACAGAATTGTACTGGCGAGAAAGAAAAGACGGCCAGTCATACTGTCCATGGGCGCGCATGTAATCAAAAATGGTATGTCCCGATATTTGATTGAGCTGATAAGAAGAGGTCTGGTTACTCATATATCGGGGAATGGAGCAGGAAGTATCCATGATTTCGAGCTTGCCTTTAATGGCGGTACCTCGGAGGATGTACCTACTGCTATAGAAGACGGCTCCTTTGGTATGTGGGAGGAAACCGGAAGGTGGATGAATGAAGCGATTCAGCAAGGAACCGCAAAAGGGCTGGGATACGGTGAGAGCCTGGCCGTATACATTGATAATAACCCGGAAAAATTTCCGTACAGAGAAGATTGTGTATTGTACCAAGCTTATAAAAATGGTGTACCGGCTACCTATCATATTGCACTTGGAACAGATATTATCCATCAGCACCCGATTGTTGACTTTGCAGCTATTGGTGCTGCCAGCGGCATCGATTT
>JAEZLF010000064.1 GCA_023435925.1 Bacillota bacterium | reverse complement strand
GAGCCGATTATCAGTCATGAGGATTTTGAGACCGCACAGGATATTATTGATCAGCGTGCTAAGGAAAAAGGGCTGGAAAAGCAAAACACAAAGTATCAGAACCGTTATTCCTTTTCAGGCAAAATCACCTGTGGCCAGTGCGGTGGCACATTTAAACGCAGAAGTCACTCAAGCGGAAGACATCGAATCGCTTGGTGCTGCTCCACTCATATCGCAGATATCAAGAAATGCTCTATGAAATATGTGCCGGAGTCAGAGATTGAATATGCGTTTGTTACCATGATGAACAAGCTCGTATTCGGGCACGAATTTGTCCTCAAGCCGTTGCTCATCAGTCTGCGTGGGATGAATTCAGATGATACTTTGGAGAGCATTCAGGCGATTGACAAGAAACTCAAAGAAAATGTGGAACAGCGAAATGTACTGGTTGGGCTGATGACCAAAGGCTATCTTGAGCCTGCCGTTTACAATAAGAGCAATAACGAATTGTTGCAAGAGGCTGAAAGATTACGCCGTCAAAAGGAATCCATAACACGATTTATAAATAGCGACTTTCAGAACCTAAGCGAGGTCAGTGCCTTACTACAATACGCTTCAAGGGCATGCTTGCTAAAGGACTATGACGGTGATTTGTTTACGCGCTTTGTAGAACGGATTCATGTATATTCCAGAACGGAAATCGGATTTGAATTAAAATGTGGCATTACCCTGAAAGAAAGGCTGGTGAGATAAATGAGGCATATACCATTCGGATACCGAATTGAGAACGGAAAGGCCTTAATTGACGAAGAAGCCGCAGAGCAGATAAAAGTTTTATTTCAATCATACCTGAGTGGCGATTCATTGAAAACAGCCGCAAAGAAAGCAGGCATTAAATCTTTTCATTCCGGTATTGGCAGGTTGCTTCGCAACAAACGATATCTTGGTGATGAGTATTATCCGGCGATTATTGATTCTGAAACATTTCAAGCCGCTGAAGCGGAACGTTTCATGCGCGCTGAAAGGCTCGGCCGTACCAGAAAACCAGAACGAGAAAAAGAGGTCGTCTATCCTACTGACTTTCGCATACAAAAAGGGACAGAGGAATTCGACGACCCATTCGCGCAGGCGGAATACGCCTACAGTTTAATCGAAGTGATGGAGGTGAAAATATAAATGGCAACTAGTAGAAGTGTTACCGTGATTCCGGCAAGGAAGCATGTTATCGAAAATAAAGATGAGGAAAAACCTAAGCTCCGCGTTGCTGCTTACTGCCGTGTTTCCACAGACAGCGAGGAGCAGGCTACCAGCTATGACACACAGATTGAGCATTACACCGCCTACATACAAGGGCACCCCGACTGGATGCTGGCAGGAATATTTGCTGATGACGGCATTTCCGGTACCAATACTAAGAAGCGTGAAGAATTCAACCGCATGATTGACGAGTGTATGGCCGGTAATATCGATATGATCATTACAAAGTCCATCAGCCGCTTTGCGCGAAACACGCTGGACTGTTTGAAGTATATCCGCCAACTTAAGGACAAGAACATACCGGTCTATTTTGAAAAAGAAAACATAAACACCATGGATTCCAAGGGCGAGGTTATGCTCACAATTATGGCATCCCTTGCTCAACAGGAAAGCCAGTCCTTAAGTCAGAATGTGAAACTGGGTTTACAGTATCGTTACCAACAAGGTGAAATACAGGTCAACTGCGCACGGTTCCTCGGTTACACCAAGGATGAGAATAAGCGTCTTGTGGTTGTACCCGAAGAAGCCGAAATCGTAAAGCGCATTTATCGAGAATACCTTGAGGGTGCAAGTATGCTGAAGATTGCTCGAGGGTTAGAAGCCGACGGTATTTTAAACGGAGCCGGCAATAAACGTTGGCATACCAGTAATATAAATCAGATTTTGAGAAATGAAAAATATATCGGAGATGCTCTTTTGCAGAAGACCTACACTGTTGATTTTCTTACAAAGAAGCGGGTCAAGAACAACGGCATCGTTCCGCAGTACTTTGTAGAAAACAGCCATGAAGCTATCATCCCGCGTGAAGTTTTCATGCAGGTGCAGGAGGAGCTCATCCGGCGCCGGATCGTACACACCAGCCCGAACGGGAAGAACAGAACCTTCAGCAGCAATCATTGCTTCTCTCAAATAATCATCTGCGGCAAATGCAGTGAGGTTTTTCGCAGGGTGCATTGGAACAACAGAGGTAAGAAGTCCATCGTCTGGCGCTGTGTCAGCCGCTTAGAAAACACAGGCCTATTCTGCGACGCTCGAACGGTACTGGAGAGCAACATTGAGCAAGTGCTTGTTACCGCTATCAATCAAACACTCTGTGACAAAGACTCTTTCCTCACTACTCTACGGGAGAACATCGCCACCGTCATAAATCGCGAAAGCGACAAAGCTTTGGCGGATATCGATAAGCGGCTGGAGGAGTTGCAAACGGAACTTCTAAAATTGGCCACTTCCAATGCGGATTATGATAAGGTTGGTGAGGAGATTCATCATCTGCGTGACCAGAAGCAGAAGCTGCTTCTTGAAAGCGCTAACCGTGATGAACTCAAAAAGCGGATTGCTGATATGAGCACATTCCTAAAGAAGCAGTCCACCGCCCTCAACGAATACGATGAGCAACTTGTCCGGCGGCTGATTGAAAAGGTCACCGTCTACGAGGACAAATTCACCGTTGAATTTAAGTCTGGAGTGACGGTAGATGTTAATGAATAGGCCTGAAAACAAGAACCAGGCACTCTACAAAATGAAACGTAGAGTGCCTTATTTAAATAAAAAGGTTTTTAGTTATGGGTTCTAATTTTCATGGTTTTTCCTCACAGGGATCCAAATTTCGCTTCGGTAATTTGAGTCTTTAGTGTCTTGACTCTCATTCCACAACATTTCAGGGCCGGGGACTGACTCATACCCTGAAGACGGAAACCACTCTGAATATATCCTTCCCCATACATTTTGAAGTGTTTCCGGGAAGGGGCCAATGGATTCAAAGATTGCCCATGTACTATCTTCTACTTTCAATACATCAAATTCTGCTGTTTCATCACTCGAAGTTGCTACACCAATGTAATGATCCAACTCACCTTTTTCTTCCATTCTTCCTTCCGAGAAGTTCGTAGATGCACTAATAATACCTGTTGGTTCTACATTTGACAGCACTTTCAGTTTTTTGATAATCTCAGGGGTTAAAAGTTCAGTCATTTTTGTAATTTCCGGATTAACACCATTAAAACTAATTGGTACTCTCTTCTTGAATCCTACGATCTTAAAAGGTCCTTTTTCAATAATACGATAATTCATTTCGCATCCTCCTTTAATTAATAACTGAAAGGTCATTCTAGGATAGGCTTTAAGCTGAATATTCGAATTTCTTACTTCAGAGGGAAGAATACCATGCATAGAATGAAAAGCACGCGAGAATGAATCAGCTGAATCATAACCATATTTGACAGCAACATCGATTATTCTCAAACTTTTATCTTTCAAATCAAGGGCAGCCAGAGTTAATCTTCTCCTTCGAATATATTCAGATAAACCAACTCCTGATAAAAATGAAAACATCCTTTTGAAATGATACTCTGAACAGTAAGCAATTTTAGAAATCTCACTATAATCGATATCCTCAGTTAAATGCTTTTCAATGTATTCCATTGCTTTATTCATATTACTTAAAGAATCCATCAAACAACCTCCTCTCATCATCAATATTATCACAGGATGTCTTTATTTATCCGACAATCTGTGCACGGTTTTGTCGGTAATAGAATGCCTTGCTTTTTTAAAAAACTGGATTAAAATATGCTCAGTTAATGATTTCACCATTGTTTTGGGCTATTCTTTCGTGCCATTCACCCCGTTCCTTAGTTGTCAGTCTCTTCCACTCTGTTTCTTCTCCAATAATTCTTAAAGGTTCTCTCGAACGATAAGAACGTGTTAAGTTACCCGGAAATTTTTTATCAGTAACATTTGGGTCGTTTTCAAATTCACCTGTTGGTTCAACTATATATACGCGTTCTCTCCCTTCGCCTTTTGCTAATGCCGCTGCAAGTCTTGCGCCGTTTATATTTGCAGTGAAATAAATGTGGTTCATTTTAAGCTCAGGCTTGTAATTTGAATTTCCACCCGCTGTCAGTAAATCACCAACCTGCAAATCTGCCTTTGTTCCATGATAAAACGGTCCTATATCAGCAGGCGCAACCTTATATTTATTTGATAACTCATAATTTCTTTTTGCATTATCATAATCACAAAGTTCCTCATAACATTTGGCAATGTTTAAATATAACGTAGGGTATGCACTCTTAACATTATCATCATTTATCTTTAGGGCACACTGCAGGGATGTTTCCAGCCATTTTAATTTGTCTGTAACACTCTTTTGCTGTCGAGCAAAATGATAAGCCGCAATAAATCTTTCATAGTCGTCAGTTGCTTCGTGCCATGCCTTTTGAAACAACGCGGCTGCATCCTCGGGTTTTCCGCTATCCTCCAAGTTCAGCCCACTCAAACATAATTGGATAACCACGTTATTTGGATCAAATTTTACATTCATCTGATCTACATCCTCCTTTTCCGGGGTTTACATTAGCCAGTGCTATCGGCTCATTATGGCGAGGTTGTACACAATTTCGCCAAGTTTTTTACAGTATTGGCATTTCTGATGGTAACTTCATTGTAAACAGGTTTCCCGACAATTTTTGACCAGCGAGTCCGTGAGAATGTTTTCAAAGGCGCAGACCAGAATATTACTCTGCCATAGCTTGCGACCTTTTCATATTCTGTCTTGGCGTCTCCAACTTCCAAAATCACCTCATCCACAGTAGTTGGAGATATAACAAATATAGCATTGTGTTTTGATTCTTTATCGGCGTCCCACCAGTCCGGTGCATTATCTAGTGTTTCAATCAGTTCGTCGGCGGATATGACTATCAATGAAATTTTCAAATTAAACTTCTCAAAAATCAAGGTTTCGCACTTTCTTCTTAAAAATTCCTCATCATAATTGTCACCGGAAAAAATAATGTTGCCGCTGTTAATATAGGTGTCCACCTCTTGAAATCCGTTTTCCTTCAGTAATTCTTTTAATTCCTTCATTGAAACTTTGTTTTTTCCGCCAACATTGATGCCGCGCAGTAATGCTATACATTTTTTCACGTTCTCACCTCCGCTTTTTAACCTATTTTTTTGGGAAACAATATTTTACTTATATTCGTTTGGAATAGGAATATTAAACCTTTCGCATAAAAGTCTTACATCATGAACATCATTTTCGTCATGCTCATATCCAAGGTGAAATAAAACTTGATTCTCGGCACTAATACATTTCACCACTTTGTTACTTATTTTCCCAATTCCACTGAAAACATCTCCGGAATATGTTTCTCCCTCAAAAACAAGGTTTCCTTGTTCGTTAAACTCAAATATATGAAGATCAATTATCCTGCCTTTTGTGTCTTTCCAAACCGTGTGCGAAGCAGTTGTATATGCTTCTTCAATTTCAGAAAAGCCTTTTTCTTTTATTATATCAATAAATTTTTTGCTATTGATTTTTTCCACAAATAAATCGATATCATTATGCACCCTTGTTTGTGTTCCCAATAGCGCATCAACGCCCCAACCGCCGTCGAGCCAAATATCAATCCCGTTATCGACTGCATATGAAATTATCTCAATGGCATCTTCTTTATTTACCATAAAACCCTCCGTTGAAACATCTAAATTGTTCACACTGACTGTACTAATTAGGCAAGGCTTCCGCAACAACAATCAAACGCCAACTTTTTTCATCATAGGCATTCATTTTATAGTCCCCGTATATCTGTATATTTGTGAATCCGGCCTGTGAAAGTAGTTTTTTGTAATCTTCATCAAGCAGGATTCTATAGACAATATCGTATTGATTGCTTTCTAAACGTTCTGCGCTATGGTACAAATCCAACACATGAATAGTCTGAAACCGTCCGTCCTGCTCCTTGACAAAAATTCGAGAAAAATCCGACCTATTAACAACAACTTCAATGGAAGGCAAGGTTAATGTAAAATGTGTGGTTCCTTGCGTTAAGACCAATACCCCATTTTTATTCAACCTATTTTTCATTGAGCGAAGAGCTGTCAATAAATCCTCATCAGTTTGTAAATGGGGCAAAGAATTTGTTAGACATACAATTGCATCAAAATCCATGTTAAAAGCCTGCTCTAAATATCGAAAATCACATTGACACAATGGTATATTATAACCTCTCTTTTGAAGATTTCTATGCGCTACCTCAAGCATTGATTTTGAATAGTCTGAGCCCCAAACATTGTATCCGGACTGTGCCATCATTAAAAGATGTTGCCCTGTTCCACAAGCACAATCTAAAACATTCCTAACACCATGCTCAGCAAAAATTTTATTTAGAAATGTTTTCTCGTCACCCAAGTACTCTTCTATCGGTCCAAATTCATCATAGTCAAAGGCAAATCTTTCATATAAATCTATCATTAAATTATCTCCTTTCTCTAAACAAGGTCTTATGTGTATTAGATTAAATACGATTCTATTCTCATGTCCAACCTGACCACACAACCTTAAAAAAATCCGAAAAAACATCTAAATCGTTCACTCGCGAAGGCTGACATCTAAATCGACCACTCACCAAGCACTGACATCTAACCTGACCACTTAACTATCAAATAGGGCATTTCTTGACTTGTTTCCGCAAGGTGAAAAAATCTCATTTTTGCTTTTTGGGTTTCAAACTCATATGTGCTAAAACCCTTGATATGTAAGGGTTTTCAGCTCTTTCAATCTTTTACCCTTGACATCAATACTACGCACTCAACATGGGTTGAGAGCATCAGATTAATGTCTGGCATATAACTTTAAATTCGTCCGTTCGCGGAAATATGTCGAGCAGGTTTTAAGGATACTTAACTGTTCAAGGGAACAGGTCAACTGTTTTTAGTCCATTCGTAGAAATAAGTCTACTGTATATTTTTCATCGGAACATATATATTAAAACTCTTCCCAAGTACGCCCATCAAGATCATGGGCAATCTTCTCTGTTGAGGGCATTTTTTCATATCTAAACATTTCTGCCAAGTTAAAATATTTGCTCCTCTGAATCGGGTTTTTGCTTGTCTTTCGGAAATCTATCCTGTAAAAATGATCCACAATAAAATATTTGTGTGGTTCATTATACAAGTTATATTCGTATCTCTTTGCTCGCTCAATGGCCACTCTTATACGATTAAGCTCATCATCAGTTGCCGGGTCTCCCATCTCAGTTTCATACATGAGATTACCATTCTCATATAAAGCAACAATGACCTTTATAAGCTTACCAATTGCCCGTATACTTTTTCCGCTGTAAAGGCCGATATATCCATGTTCCGAATAGCCTCGAGATGCATCATCGTAGTATAAGCTCAATTCTATGTTGTCTTCGAGGGTAGTACCAGCAGCAATTGCTCTCATCCACTTATAACTGTCCGGAATTAATCCCTCATCGAAACAATACTTCTTAAAATCATCCAAAACTGCAACGATTTCAGCATCGCGCTCATCTACAATGTCTTCCATAGCATTTAGCAACTGTTCAAAAGTTAAATTCACATGTTTAATCGGTGAATGGAGTCGCTCCGCGTTCGCCATATTATAAGCTTTCAAATCTGCCGCAAATTCATCAAAAAGCTCCTTTCTCATAGGCTTAGGATCTAGAGTCAGGAGTACCTTAATTTCTTCATTTGAAAATTGACCCAGATGCTTTATCAACTGGTCTTTATTAAACTGATTATAGAGTTTGGTTTCAATAACAATCTTAAAACTTCTTTGACTGATAATAGCATCTGGAATACTATCGTCACCGGCAACTTGCAAATCAAATGTAATTTCAGGCGTTTCATCCTCACCTAGAATTAATGAATTCAACATAGAAAAAAACTTATCAGCATTGTAAGTATAAAGACGTGAGAGCATCAACATTGTATTAGCTGTATCGACATTCTCCTTGGAATGATAACGCTGAAAATAATGTATTTGCATGGACAACCCTCCTTATTATCATATATGGCCTATTAATCGTCACAGTAGGTGTATATGTTATATTTACCACCAATATCTATATGGCTTAGCTTCTTTGTCTCGGTATCTTTTTCGTGCTCGCGTTTTCCGAAAAATTCGTCCTCTCTGGCAACTGTAGGGTCGTACCAATCGGCTTTGGCCTTTGCACATTTAATCCATTTAGCGGTCTCCTCATCTGGTTCTCCTTGCGCTTCAACAACAGCGATATATCGCCTAATTTTGCAAGCAGTATCATAATCTTCTGCAAGGTTTGTCAGAGCAAGCGTTCTGTCGACTTCAACATTATAGCGTTCTCTGAATTCTTCTTTACGGCGTTCTTCCTCTTGGCGTTTTCACTCTGCTTCCTCCCGAGCCTCACGAGCTTTTCTCAGTCTCTTTAAAATATGCAACTGTGGCTTTTACTGGGCTTATTGTTAATAGAAACTTCAGAAATAGTTTGATTTTCATTACAAACATATACAATTACAAGTAAACGCTCTTCTCCATCCGAGAAGGGCATTTCTGATTATTTCGTACTTCCAGTTCTACTCGCGTACTCAGGAAAAACAGCTTATTTGCTTCTGGTATGTAATAGTTCTTGACTATATCATGTGCATCACCATTACCTTGAGCAATCGAATAAAACTGTTAAGCTAAAGTATAAGCAAAAAGACGCTTATCTGGAATTTCTTCCTCCCATAATGTCGAAATCCTAGTCGGTGAAAATTGCTTTAAAATTGTAAAATACCTACTATCAGGTTTTCCCTTCCACATTCTTTATTTAAATTCGACTCAATCACACTAATTCACATTTAAATTATACAATAATATCCAAAGTTTTACAAGGTTCATACCCAAGTCTTTTACAGTATTAAAGATGTTCAACAATGCGGAAACTGACGAGTCTGCTAATCCTGTTTCCCCTGTCGAACCTGAATTGAAACTGGAGCAGGTCAGAGCGGTCCTTGCGGAGAATTATAGTTCCGGCTTCACTGCTCAAATACGCGCCCTTCTTCAAAAATATGGTGCGGATAAGTTGTCACAAATCAACCCCGCTACTACAAAGCTTTACTTGCTGAGGTAGAGGTGCTATCAGATGGCAAATAAACACGCTCTCCTTTCAGCATCATTTTTTGAACGGTGGCTCAACTGTCCGCTCTCCGCAAGGCTTTGCAAGTCATACGAGGACAAAGGCAGCAACTATGGCGCCGAAGGCACAGAAGCTCACAGACTTTGTGAGTTCCGACTGAAACAGGATTTAGGACTGCCTGCAGAAAATCCCATCGAACATTTTTCCTGGTACAATGGAGAGATGGATGAATGCTCCACACACGTGGGCGGGAGCAAAATGCCCGCGAACTTTAATACCATAACAAGCGAATGGAAAGTATCCGCAAATAAGTATCGCGCCCCGGGCGGCAGAGCGTTCTGCCGCCCTATCAGGGTTTGCGAAAGGACTGAGATATTTGAAAACTCTCGGCTGATATTGAAACATATAGTGACCAGGATCTTACTAAAGCGGGAGTGTACCGCTATGTGGAGTCTCCCGTGTTTGAAATCTTGTTATTTTCCTACAGCGCCGACGGTGAACGAATTTGCTTGTCATGGTATTTGGAGTATCCGACCGGGAAGTATCTTAATCCAAACTCCCAGAGACGCTAGTCGATATCCGTTCACGGCCGGCTTTTAGAAGCAAAGACACACATGAAGTAGTTCTCCGAAGCAAGAACATATTGAATCCCTCATAAGTCCAGGGAATATCCTGATTGTATCGGTCACAGTGAATTGGGGTCCTACTTTCCAACAGTAGGTGTGTACCAATCTTGCCGTCTAAGGCATCGTCCCCAATCAGAAAAGATTAGAGTACTGCACCAATTGCTATCCATTCTCCACCTGCATTGAAGGGGCTTCCAGTCAGGTCATTCCAGACATATTTAGTATTAAAGCCGGCTGTATTGAGCACTGCATTTATCGAATCCAGTGAATAATCATGATACCATAATCTATAAACCTTACTGCCATGCTCATCCACAACAATATACTGGTCCAGCCATGTTTCTTCCTTTGGATAATCAAATCCCTGTTCAAGAACAAGATGCTTTCCAGGATGCCAGAAACCACCATCGCTTATATACCAGCTATTCTTAAGTCCATGCTTCATTCTATGTACTCTTGTAGATACATCAAAAATAAAAATCCCGTCTTTTTTCAGTGCCTTGTAAACTATATTTAATAGTCTATCCCTCATTGCATCGGAAAAGGTATTAAGTTCTCCGTATGCTTGAATTACTACGTCAAATTCATTGGAATAGTCCATGTCAAAGAAATTCATACAGCGATAGTCAATTTTCAGCCCAGACTCTTTGGCCTGCCTTCTTGCATATTCAATGGATCGTTTAGATATATCCAGCCCAACTACTTCAACTCCAGCCTTATATAACCTTTCAGCATAGAGCCCAGGCCCACACCCCAAGTCAAGAACCTTCATTCCGTGTTTCAATATCCCCGACTCAAATAAAAATTGAACAGTTTGGTCAATAATCTCCGGCCTCCGGCTAGCTGCATCATGATTTGGGTCAAGATGGGCTTCCAGCATGCATTTTGAGATATGAGGGTCATCCCAAAAATGCTTCTCACCAGTTGTAAATATTGCAGGCTTTTTTGAAAGTTCAACCAGTTGGTCTATATTTAAGTTTAACATCTTACACATTCACCTCATTATAGTAATTGCAGATAATAATATCTTCCGTTGTGTACCTCTCTATAAGTAATTCTAAAATCGTTTCATTCACCTCGGTTCAAATTAAACTGTAACAGTACAAAAAGAAAAGCCGTAGATTTTCTCTACGGCTTGTAATACTTCTTATACAAGGTTGCCGAAGAGTAAAATAAAATCACTGATGATTTAATCAACACAAAATTATCCATAGCAATAATGCCATAGAACATAATGCGTTTGATTATTCAATTCATCGGATTTTATCTTACCTTTCCGCGTCCGCTAATTATAATAAAGCGTACCGGACTTCATACCACCTTTAGTCATCTTTTTTGTACTGTTACAGCCTAATAATAGCATCCGAAGCCATATATGTCAATAAAATCATGGAACGTTTCTACAGCTTTGCGTCACCTTGGCAACATGTTTAGCTATTCATAATATTGAACGATATGTAGTTACCGCGTCAGCCGCTTCCCCAATTCCAACATTGCAGCACAGAAATAAACTTGCTTCATCAATGATATCTGTAACGGGTCACCTTCCCTAATCCGCATAGTGCGCCTGATCTCTTTGGGTATAACCACACGCCCCAAATCATCAATACGTCTTACGATTCCAGTCGCTTTCATTGATTGTGTTTCCTCCCTAATCAATATTTTATAATAGTAGCAAAACGTTTTCCTTGGCATAAGGTACAGTGTTGTCAGCAAATCTAATGCCGGTTTCCCGAGCTACTGCAGTCACCCGTTCTCTCCCCGATGATAGTAGTATTATTTGCACCGCTACGCACATTATTCAATTTTGTCTGCAAACAATTGGCGGCGGACGAGCTAATTAATTATGTTGAGAGATTCTGAGGGTGGGACGTATTCTGAAGGCTGATAGGTATAGGACAAGCGGAAGGATTACTTTTATATAGAGTTTTATGGAGCAAAAGAAATATCCCCCGGCTATTGAACCGCCCCGAGATTAGTGGACATGAATAAAAAGCTCTCCTAATGTAGGGTGGAAGAGTCAAGCAATAAACTGGCATCGCAATTCCAGCGGTGTCAGTTTGGTTTTAGTCTGAATGCGCTGGTG
>JAEZLF010000048.1 GCA_023435925.1 Bacillota bacterium | reverse complement strand
ATGACAATCATTTGCACTAAAAATGCATTTAATATAAAATAGTAGTAATCATTGAACCGGAGGAAATTTATGTTTTTGCATATAGGCGGGGATGTTGTTATTCCAATGAAAAATGTAATTGCCATATTGGATATTGAAACGACAACATTATCAAGAGATAGCAGAGAATTTTTAAAAATAGCGGAAGAAGAAGGCTTTATCAATACAATATCAGATGACCTGCCTAAAACTTTCATCATTACAGAAATAGAGAAAAAGAGTAAGATTTACCTTTCGCCTATTTCATCGGTAACGCTTCAAAAAAGAGCAGGTTATATTGATGAAATTGCAAATATATAAGGTAAGTCATTACGGGAGGAAAAAATGATAGAGATAAACAACAGTAACAATAAAGAATATGATGATAATCAGATACAAGTACTTGAAGGGCTTGAAGCCGTGCGTAAAAGACCTGGCATGTACATAGGAAGCACGTCTTTGAGGGGATTGCACCATTTAGTATATGAAATTGTTGCCAACAGTGTTGATGAGGCACTGGCCGGAAGATGTGATACGATTAAAGTAGTGGTTCATAAGGATAATTCTGTTACTGTAAAGGATAATGGAAGCGGAATTCCTGTAGGAATACATCCAAAAATGGGAATACCGACTGTGGAAGTCGTTCATACCATTCTTCATGCCGGCGGGAAATTCGGTGGCGGAGCGTATACCGTTTCTGGCGGACTGCATGGCGTTGGAGCATCTGTTGTAAATGCGCTTTCCGAATATTTAGAAGTTCAGGTAGCAAGAGAAGGCAAAGTTTATCAGCAAAGGTTTGAAAAAGGAAAGACTATGACACCTCTTACAATAGTAGGAGATACAGATCACAGTGGGACAACAACAACATTCAAACCCGATCCGGAAATATTTGAAGATATAGTTTTTGATTTCGATATGATGATAAGCAGATATAGAGAAATGGCTTTTCTGAACAAGGGAATTCGTATAATTCTTATTGATGAAAGACCTGAAGAGCCTGTGGAAAAGGATCTTTGCTATGAAGGAGGAATCATTTCCTTTGTAAAATATATCAATAAAGATAAAGAAGTATTACACGAGATGCCAATCTATATTGAGGGTATGAAAGATTCTTCCATTTGTGAAATTGCTATGCAATACAATGACCGATATGTAGAAAACATCTTCAGCTATGCAAACAATATCGCCACGACCGAAGGTGGAACTCATTTAACAGGTTTTAAAACTGCGATAACAAAAGTAGTCAATGATTATGCAAGAAAGTATAATATGCTTAAGGAAAATGACAAGAATTTGATGGGTGAAGATGTCAGGGAAGGTCTTACCGCGATAATAAGTGTAAAACTGATGGAGCCTCAATTTGAAGGGCAAACAAAAACAAAACTTGGCAATAGCGAGATCAGAAGTTTGGTAGAAAGCGTGGTAACAGAAAAGCTTTCAGATTTTTTTGAAGAAAACCCTGCGGTTGCAAAGATTGTATTGGATAAATGTTTTACAGCATCAAAAGCAAGAGAAGCAGCAAGAAAAGCAAGAGAACTAACAAGAAGAAAATCAGTATTGGAATCCACTACTTTGCCGGGAAAGCTGGCGGATTGTTCAGAAAGAGACCCGTCAGTATGTGAAATATATATTGTTGAGGGTGACTCTGCAGGAGGTTCTGCAAAACAGGGACGTGACAGAAAGTATCAGGCCATACTTCCGCTTTGGGGAAAGATGCTGAATGTTGAAAAATCACGACTGGATAAGGTCTACGGGAATGAAAAGCTTCTTCCGGTTATCACAGCATTGGGGGCCGGCATTGGTGAAGAATTTGATATTTCAAAGCTCAGGTATTATAAGGTGATTATCATGGCGGATGCGGACGTTGACGGTGCACACATTAGGACATTGTTACTAACATTTTTTTACAGATACATGAAACCGCTTGTTGAGGCAGGACACATTTATATTGCTAGGCCACCTCTATTTAAGGTATACAAGGGCAAAGAAGAGTTTTACGCCTATACAGAAAATGAAGTTACACAGATACAAGAAAAAATGAATTGGAAGAAGGAAGACTGTAACTTGCAAAGATATAAAGGTCTTGGAGAAATGAGCTCAATACAGTTATGGGAAACAACAATGAACCCTGAGACCAGAACCATGTTAAGAGTTGAATTAGAAGATGCAATAGCTGCAGATAATATTTTTACCGTATTAATGGGAGACAAGGTTGAACCCAGAAAGGAATTTATCCAGGAGAACGCAAAATATGTAACAAATCTTGACATATAATATTTTTTTACAAGTCACATACAACACAAATAGATTCTTCGTAAATTTATATAAGCCTTTCAAGGCTTATTTTTTTTGTGTTTTAACACAGTGGCACTTTAAAGAAATGTTTCACGTGAAACATTTAGTAGATGCCTCAAATAATATGTAATATATCCATACTTTATGTTATAATAATTTAGACTACATAAAGACAGTAAAGAATAAAGAATAAAGTATAAAGTATAAAGTATAAGGAGTGAAGCAATTGGCCAAGGTTATCGCTATTGCAAATCAGAAAGGCGGGGTCGGTAAGACCACTACTGCTGTAAATCTCAGCTCCTGCCTTGCTTATAAAGGTAAGAGGGTTGTCATTATTGATGTCGATCCCCAGGGGAATACTACAAGCGGCCTTGGTATTGATAAGAAATCCATCAATAAATCGATTTATGAAGTGCTTATAAATGATGAAGACATAAAAAGCACGTTAATGAAAACAGCCATTGATAATCTTTACATATGTCCTTCGAATATTCAGCTTGTTGGTGCAGAAGTAGAACTGGTTTCAGTAATATCAAGAGAAACCAGAATGAAGGCAGCTCTTGAAGAGATAAGAGACATGTATGATTTTATATTGATTGACTGTCCGCCATCTTTGGGCCTCCTGACTTTAAATGCCTTAACAGCTTCCGATACAATACTTGTTCCGATACAATGTGAATATTATGCTTTAGAAGGACTAAGTCAGCTGATGAATACTGTAAAGCTTGTGCAAAGACACCTAAATCCTGCACTTGACGTTGAAGGTGTTGTACTGACAATGTTTGATGCAAGAACGAACCTGTCCATACAGGTAGTTGAGGATGTTAAGAAGTATTTTAGGAACAAGGTCTACCGAACTGTCATCCCGAGAAATGTACGACTCAGTGAAGCTCCAAGTTTTGGCCTTCCAATCATTTTATACGATCCGAAGTCAAGGGGTGCGGAGTGTTACCTTGACCTTGCGCAAGAGGTCATTGATTATTCTGAGGAGGAAGACAGATAAATGAAAAAGGGACTAGGAAAAGGACTCGGTGCTCTTATAGAGTCTGCAGGAGAAGCAAATTCCGGTGTATTGGAAGTAAAGATAAATGAAGTAGAACCTAATAGCGGTCAACCAAGAAAGCACTTTAATGATGAGAAGCTGGCTCAGCTTGCCGATTCAATTAAGCAGCATGGGGTAGTTCAGCCTCTGATTGTTCAGAGAGACGGACAGAGATATAAAATTGTTGCAGGTGAGAGACGCTGGAGAGCATCAAGGATTGCCGGTATACAAACAATACCTGTAATCGTGAAAGATTTATCGAATAAGCAGGTTATGGAAATAGCGCTAATTGAAAATATTCAACGTGAAGACTTAAACCCTATTGAAGAAGCAGAAGCCTATGAAAAACTGATGAGTGAATATGGTATGACACAGGAAGAGATATCTGTTACTGTGGGAAAAAGCAGACCGGCCATTGCTAATTCTGTCAGATTGTTGTCATTACAGGAAAAAATAAAGGATAAAATCATTGATGGTGAAATCAGCAGCGGTCATGCACGTGCATTAATTTCAATAGAAAATAAGGATTTGCAGTTAAAAGCGGTAGACGATATCATTAAAAAGGGGTTAACGGTACGTGAAACAGAATCACTTGTAAAAAAACTCACTAGTGAAAAGATTGTTAAAAAGAAGGATGAGAATGACATTGAGTATCAGGCAATAGAAGAGAGATTCAGAGAAGTATTTGGTACAAAGGTTAAAATTCTGAATAACAAGAAAAATGGAAAGATCCTCATTGAGTATTACTCAGAAGACGAACTGGACAGAATTATAACTTTAGTGGAAAAATTATCAAATTTTACGAGCTCACAAAATGCGTTTTAAGGCCTATTTGGAGATGTGGTAATAACATATCATTAAAAGAGGCTAAAATCAGTTTAAACGCAAAATAGAGCCTAAGAAGCGAATAGACTATAATTTAATCAAAAAATGTTTCACGTGAAACATTTTTTGAAATTTTGAGAATGCATAAGATAATAGATATTTTTTGAAAGTGATGAAGGAGAACAAAGATGGATGAGTTGTTGAATATTTCTCTCGAATGGATTATTTTGATAGGTGCAAATTTCCTTTTAATCGTCATACTTTTTGTCATGAATATTTCAAATAGGAAAAAAATTAAGAAGTTAAAAAATAAGTATTATAAATTCATGAATGGATTAAGTGGAGCAAATATCGAGGAAATCCTTGATAATTGTATTGACAAAGTGAATGGTGTAATAGAAAAAAACAAGGACATAGAATACCAGATTAATGCAGTCGAAAGAAATATGTATTATTGTGTACAGAAGGTTGGTGTTGTTCGATATAATGCCTTTGATAATGTAGGCAGTGATCTGAGTTTTTCCATTGCTCTACTTAACAATAATGATGATGGAGTTGTAATTAGCAGTTTATATTCAAGAGACAGCTCTTCAACCTATGCAAAACCGATTGCGGGCAGTAAGTCTAAATATGCATTATCAGCTGAAGAAATGAAGGCAATTGATTCGGCGAAAAAAGCACATGTGTCTAGTAAGTATATTGAGTGAAGTTGAGGTCAGAAATGAAAGAGAATAATAAAACAAAAATATGGGTTTATGCTGTTGTACTGTTTACAAGCGCTTTTATCGTTCTTTTATTTACAGCATACAGTCAGATAAAGCTAAACAAAAACTTGGATGATTACAAAGATCAAATACATACGGAAGAGTCAGAGAAGAATAAGTATCAACAAAATTTCTCTAGTGCTCAGGAAATGAACGAAAAGTTGAATGGAGAAATAAAAAAACTTGAAGAAGAAAATACAAAATTGGCTGATGAAATAGAGTCGGTAAAAAGGGAACTCGAGGAAGCAGATACTAATTTTAAAAAGAAAAGATCAGCCGCTGCGGGTTTTTCGAAGGCTCTTACTGTATATTTAAGCGGAAATATTGTAGAAAGTGCAGGTTTACTTAAAGAGGTAGCTGTTTCTGATTTAGATGGTGAGGCATTGGAAAGCTATCATATGTTAGTAAAAAAGGCTAATGCTGAAGCCGGGAAAATATTGTTCGAAGAGGGCTTTTCTCTATATAATAAGGGAAAATATGCAGAATCAACGGATAAACTATTAAAATCCTTTGAATATGCACCGGTTGAATCCTTTTCTGATAAATGCTTATACTATTTGGCTTACTCGGAGAAAAAATCCGGTAACAGTGTTGCAGCTTTGGAGCATATGAATATCTTGGTTGAAAAGTTTCCTGATAGTAAATACTTAAAAAGTGCAAAGAGATTCATTGAAAGAGAAAAGAAATAGGGGAAAATGGTAAAAGGCAGGTATATGGTGAGAGGGTAGAAGCAAAAGATAAGAGGTAAAAGTCACAGACATGGCGAGAAGAAAAGGCGAAAATATGTCGTGAGTGTAAAGTTGTAAAGAAAGGTGACAAAAGGTGATAAAAAGCTAGAAGCCTTGATATTGTCAATGTGATTGTATTATAATGGTTTTACCAAAGGGAAAATAATTTTAGGGAGTGGAATATATGCTTGATATTAAATTACTGCGCAGTAATCCTGAAGTACTTCAGAGAGCATTATTAAAGAGTAAAGGCAAATTTGATATAGATGGCTTTATGTCTCTGGATGCAAAAAGAAGAGAGTTGATTTCACAAACCGAGCAGATGAAGGGTAAACAGAATAGCGATTCCAAGCTGATTCCCCAGTATAAAAAGGAAGGCAAAGATGTAGGTCCTCTTATGGAGGAAATGAAAAATCTTTCAAATGAAATAAAGGAACTTGATCAGCAACTGAGAGAAGTTGATGAGCAGATTGACGCACTTGTACTCACTATTCCGAATGTGCCCAATGAAAGTGTACCGTTAGGTGACAGTGATCAGGATAATCAGGAAATGAGAAAGTGGGGCACACCGGCCAGCTTTAATTTTGAACCGAAAGCACATTGGGATATTGGTGAGGGTCTTGGTATTTTAGACTTTGAAGCAGGTGCCAAGGTTACCGGTGCTCGCTTTACATTTTATAAAGGCGCCGGAGCCAAATTAGAACGCGCTTTGATGAATTTCATGCTGGATCTACATACGGAAAAGCATGGATACACCGAAGTATTTCCTCCTTTCATGGTTCATAGGAATAGTATGGTAGGAACCGGCCAACTCCCCAAGTTTGAAGAAGATGCTTTCAAAGTGGCAAACACGGAGTACTTTCTGATACCCACAGCAGAGGTTCCAGTGACAAATATGTACAGAGGGCAGATATTGGATGTTAATGATCTTCCTATTCTGCATACTGCATATTCTGCTTGCTTCCGTGCGGAAGCCGGTTCAGCGGGACGAGATACCAGAGGACTTATCAGACAACACCAGTTCAATAAAGTAGAATTGGTCAAGTTTACTTTGCCGGAAAATTCATATGAAGAGCTTGATAAGCTCACCAATGATGCAGAAGAAGTCTTGCAGCTTCTAGGGCTTCCCTACAGGGTGGTCAAGCTGTGTATAGGCGACCTTGGTTTTTCATCAGCCATGACATATGACCTTGAGGTCTGGATGCCAAGCTATAATAGGTATGTAGAAATCTCTTCCTGCAGTAATTTTGAAACCTTTCAGGCAAGAAGAGCAGACATTAAGTTCAGAAGGGGACCAAAGGAGAAGCTGGAACTTGTGCATACACTGAACGGCTCAGGTGTTGCATTGGGAAGAACGACAGCATGTATTCTTGAGACTTATCAGCAGGAAGACGGTTCGGTCATCGTACCGGAAGCCTTGAGAAAGTATATGGGCGGATTAGAGGTTATCAGACCTCAAAGCTGAGCAGTTTTTACAGGGGTGGTATCAGTAGGCGCTGGCCTGTAAAGGTTAGCGTCTTCTGATTAAATGTCACAAAGAAGACTATTATGCAGTCTGCTGTATGGATGTAAGAATCTACAAGTAGCAAGTATTATGTAATTAATTGGGATATTACCTTTATTATTACATGTTCAAGGTGTTGACAAAAAACACGTCATATAGTAGAATAAACTACGTTGCTCGATTAAGATATGGAGAGATGGTCGAGTTGGTTTAAGGCACCGGTCTTGAAAACCGGCGTAGTCGTGAGGCTACCGTGAGTTCGAATCTCACTCTCTCCGCCATTAGAATATTGATTGGTTCTTCCAATGATAACTTCTAAACTTGGAGAAGTACCCAAGCAGGTCGAAGGGGACGGTTTGCTAAACCGTTAGTAGGGGCAACTCTAGCCAGGGTTCGAATCCCTGCTTCTCCGCCACAATTTGTCTAAAAACCCTTGCGCCGCAAGGGTTTTTAGCATTTTTACAGTAATTTTTTTGTGCGTTTGCGGGCTTTTTTAAAAAAAGGGCATCCCCCGTTTTTATCTCTGTATTGCCTCGATTAATTTCTTTGTTCCCACCAATTGATTGCCCTTTTCATATTGTAGGCAAGGAAACTAAGGCCAATCTCAGCTGTGGCCTTTTCCTTTCCCTAGCATAATAGGTAGTGTGCCCCGTGATACCATTTCACCGTCCCGAAGGGGTGTTCTGAAAGACACATTCGTTCCTTCAGCTTGTGGATATCTTTCTTAATGCGAAGGATAACTTTTGTTTTTGCGTGATCCTTCCGGTTAAGTGTATGGTTGAAAGGGTTAAGAGGAATGTTGTCGGGTATTGGATTGAGCTTTTGCTTTATACTTCCATACATTCTAACCGGGACATATTTGGTTCCGGGTCCGAAGCTGACGGTTTTAAATTACACCGCCTCCGTTTCCCGTGGCAGGGTAAACAATGTGCTGGCAGAAACTCCGAAGGTATCCGTCATAAGGCGGTCAAAATCCTTGATTGGTGTCAGCAGGAGATATGGATCTACTTCATTATACTCTTTCTTTATAAAGGCACTGGCTCTTTCCTCACCGTATTCCAGGTACATCTTTTCGTCTTTGACGTCAAAGGTGTATCGGAAGTCGTGTGGGTGACTTAAAACAAGGAATCGCTTTTCGTCGGGGTAATAGATGACCGTGATCTCACTTTTTGTCCCATAGCTCCTGCACAGCAAGACCATATTCTCTTCGTCTTTATTTTCCATCTCACCCCACTCTGCACGATTGACCCAAACGAATATTTCCTCTGTCTTATAACTCTCCACTTGCGGAGCGTTATTTATCGTGGAAAACCCAAGTTCTCTCAATGATGCTACAATGGAGAAGTCCTTTTCTTCGAGGTTTGCATAGATCGGTGCAAGGGGCGAATAGTCGGCGACAGGGCAACCTGCTAGCTGCAGCTTCTTTAGATTGATTAGAGTCGAAAGCGGAGACACGTCGCTAACCTGCGTGTTAGCGAGTCCTAACCACCACAGCTCCGTTAAGCCGGAGAGCGAACTGACATCGTTGATGGTTGAATGTTCCATGAGTAACATACCCAGGCCGGTCAGATTTGCAAGCGGAGTATAGTCCTGTGCCTTGCAGTTGAAAAGTGTCAGAGAGCCAAGGCTAGTAAGCCCTGCAATCGGTGCTATATCGGCTACAGGGTTTCCGCCCAGGGATAGACTGGTGAGTCTTTTTAGCCCGGCAAGAGGCGATATGTCTGTGATTGCATGGAAATGCAGCTCTAGAACCTCGAGATTCTTAAAATTCTCCAAGCCCGATATGTTCTGTATCTGCGTGTTCGGGGCAGGCTCCTGCTGCCATTCTATGCTGAGCTTCAGTTCTGTTACCGCCTCTGCCTCGGCAAGTGTAATGTCACCCTCCGGCTTGTTCATCGCAGCGCGCACCATCGCCTCCAGTATAGGATCGGCAAACGTCACGACAACAGTATTCTGCACATCCGCCTGCGTGGACGCCGGTGTTTCTGATGGTCCGGCCTGCTGCGAACACGCTGCAAATGAAGCCACTAGTGAAATAAGTAATAAGACTGATAAAACACGTTTCATGTGCTTTCCTCCTAAATGTAATCTTTTCTACTGCATCATATAGTCCTCTCCAACAGCCACGGTTCCGGTAATGCCAACAGCACGCCGCCCACGTCTATTAAGATATGTTTAGATATGTTCCCTTTTCCAACGGCGGGGACTGCCGTTAAAAGTCATTATCCTAATCAAGCGCAAAATTGCAAAACGCATGACAACACCAGTATAACAAGGAGATTTTGAGAATAGGTGGGCAAAGTGCTCACTTTATTGTACAAAAACAAATGAGATGTTAAGCTCACATTTCTTTTTGAATTCATTCTCGGTACAGTATTTCCAGATATTCAGTAAATGTCGGCGCTACAAGTAACTTTTTATTTTCATCAAAATAACTTCGCAATTTGGCAGCTTTGAAAATTCTTCTGTTTCCGAATATCAGAATGCCCGATATTCGGGGACTACAGAATACCGAACGAGTCCTAATGCTTTTCCGTCAAGCATCTCAGGCCATTTATCCAAATAGACATACGCGTCTTTATGCATTGGACTGATATCCAGAATCCATTCACCGGAACTCAACTGCTTCGCAAAGCGTTTTAAGCCGATCCGCCAGGTCAGACCGGTATGAAAATAATCGGCCATCAGCTCACCATCCCGGGTAATTTCTGCAACATCACCTTCGAAGTCAAGATACAGGAAGACGTCACTGCACCCATTCATGAAATCACAGTCAGCTGAAATACGGTATTGCATATGCCCCTCGGCTGACATCCCCTTGGGTACTATTATTACCTTTGGTTCTGCTGCCGTCCAGTTCAGCAGATATAGACTGAAGATGCTGTTTTTTTCATGAACGGCATACTTATGAATGATCTGGTCATCAGGTAATGGGGGAAACGCAAGGACAGCTGCTTCTGTCTTTCCGGTGGATATACCCTGAAGCTGCTGGTTTTTAACGCCCTGAGGATGCTGGTCTCTTACATCCTTAAGTTGTTGCTCAGTATCACCTTGAAGCTGCTGATCATCAACGAAAAGATCCATATCCGAAATCACGGCATAGGTTTTGCCATTTAATTCGTACAGATTGAAGCAGGAGGCTTGCTGCCTGGTCAGTGTAATGATGTGAATATGGTCTCCGTAAATATTTTCGAGAATGATTGGCTCAAGGACACTGTTCCCGTCCCCGAACTCCTGACGGATCACCAGCTTCGATGCATCATTTGTTACTGTACTACCGGAAATAACTTTTTTGACTGTACTGGGATCGAAATGATACTCAATATGCTGACCTGACTCACCATAGTAGAAATAATAATTACTTCGCTGATATGCCAGGCTGGTCAAAGGCTGTACCGTCGCACACTTAAGTATGATGCAGTTCATCTGCTGATTAAACGGAAGCACTCTCCACTGTCCGGCATTGAGACTTACTTCCGGAAATGCAATGACCTCTCCTTCCGCCTCGACAGTAAAATGCAGGTTCTCCTGCGGCTCCATTGAAACATTATGCTGATAGGTGTTGATAAACAGGAAGCCTGTATTACCCAGGTAACGTACTGCACATCGCAGCGTAGATGGGTCATTGGGGCGTATTTCCTTGTCATGCGGAATGTAGGATAAAGACTGAGCTAAAACGGCTTCCTGGCTCCTTGCAAACAGGTGCAGTCGACGAAGAGCGTGATAGGAAGGATTGCTTTGGCCATATTCACTTAGCGGCGCCTGGTAATCGTAGGACAGTTTGGGAAGGTCATTCGGAAAACCGGTTGCCCGGGTTTCCTGAAGCGTTGTTAACTCTCCGACAGGGTTTGTTCCACCCTGATACATATAGTATCCGAGCATGACTGCACCTGACCCCAGTTTCACAAAGGCCATTGCCTCCGTGTCATCTGCTGTGATAATCGGCCGGCGCTGGTAGCTGCTCTGCATACCGCCGCCTAGCTCACAGGTGGCAAAAGGATAACCATAAATATCATAGCTGGCTTCATGGAATTGTGTTGGTGCCAGATCTGAGCCTACAGACATATCATCCCGGACAGAAGTAAATACGAAGTTAATGTTCGGGAGAGCTTTATCAATATGCTGTTCCCAGGATCCTTCTACATATGCTGCCATGACCGGCAGGAACTCACCTTCGACTACAATGGCTCCGCCCCAGCCTGTTGCGGTATAGAAGGGAACGTCAAAACCTGTTTCAACAGCCATCCTTTTCAGAGCCATCATGTGCTGACGGCCTTCGTCACCACTCAAACCATGGCAATGCCCATATTCATTATCGATCTGGATGCCGACAATCGGGCCATTATCTTTATACATCAGCGTTTTTACCTGAGCATATATTTCAGCGTAAAGCAACCGGCTATACTTAAAATATTCAGGATCGTTAGTTCCGGGGGCTTTTGTTCTTTTATACAGCCAATCAGGGTAGCCGCCATTCCTGACTTCACCGTGATTCCAGGGACCAATCCGGAGTATGACCTTCAGGCCAATCTCTCCGCAAAGTGTGATAAAGTGTTTCAGATCATAGCGGCCATTCCACTTGAACTGACCTTCTAATTCTTCATGATGAATCCAGAATACATAGGTCGAAACCGTATCGATTCCGCCGGCTTTGATTTTCTGCAATGCTTCTTTCCAGTATTCACATGGAAACCGTGTATAATGAAACTCTCCTGTAATCGGAAACCATGGTGCCCCATTCTTTGTGAAGTACCTGCGGTTTGCGCCCACTTCGTCACCATTTCTATTCTTGCCGCACATCAATACTTCCGGTAATGATGTATCAGCTTCCGGCAGTTTCAAGCGTATTTCTTTCATAATCATTCCCCTGTCACACGTTTTGTTTACAGTTTACCTTAATTTTTTCCATATTACCATGTTTTACGATTAAGGAGGATAACGTTTTTTACTAAGAAAAATTGAAACTGATAATATTTGAAATAAAATCCAAACAGATATATCCTACAAAAATTCTGCGCTTGTATATGAAGCAGATACAATAAAATGATACAATATAAATAAAACAGTACTCAGAAATATGTCTCTACCAGCTGTGTAAAAATGAAAGAACGGGCATGATAAGTATCAATACTGCAGGGAATGCATTTGGAGATAGGTGACAGAGGGATTGAAGATGACGAAAAAAATGATGAAGACGACGAAAATGAAAATCATGAGTATCTTGCTGCCGGCAGTTCTTCTGGCTGGATCTGGGGCGGGCTGCAGCATGACATCCGACGCTGAGAGGGCATATTCTTACAATGGCCCGGCAATAGGCTATACAGTGGAGAAAGATGTTACCACCGAAGTTGATATTGAGAAGCAAAGCAGCATCAGTATTGAGGCACAGGATGGAGTTATAACAATTACCCCCTGGGACGGGGAGAAACTGCAGATCATTGAGAAAAGAAAATTGAAGGGACCTGCCAAAAAAGAATCACTGGAGAAATTGCTTGATGAAAGAAAGTACCAGGTGGATCGCACATCCTTTGATATAACGCTGAAAAAAGAGCCGGAGGAGGACCTCAAGCCCCCTTTTCGAAGAACGGATGATATTCAGCTAAAAGTACCTGATACGATCCGCTCATTCAAAATTAAAGCCGGAAGCGGTACGATTTTTCTTTCGGGTATGGATAATCTATCAACCGTCAACCTTACACTGGAGAGAGGCAACATAAAAATTGACCGCAGCAGTATCAATAAAATAATAGCTGAGATTGACAATGGAAACATTGATATTATGGAAGTGAAGGGCTCCGGCGAATTCGAATGCGGAAGAGGAAACATCCGGTTAAAGGATGTTACAGGAGCTGTTAAACTAAAGTCTATAGAAGGTGAAACCATTATAGAAGATCTGGAAGGCAGGCTGGACGGTGATGTTTCCGCCGGAAGCATCACGGTAAGGGATTCGCGGTTGAAGGCTGAATCCAGGCTATATGCGTCCTATGGCAATATGAATGTGGATCTTGAGGGAGTGGAGTCTGAGGGCAGGTATGTTTTGAAGGCTGCAAAGGGTAATATACGGCTAAATATGCCCAGGGAAATCGGGTGGTCCCTTCTGGCAAAGTCAACATATGGGCGGATTGTGAACAAACTGGAGCAGACATCTGACGAATTGGAGGAGGCGCCATCCGGTGAACTGTATGGTGATGTTGACGGAGGCGGTCCCACAATTGACGTTTATGTTGACAGAGGAAACATTTACTTGGAAAGGGCTAAGGATTCTTGAACTGACGGGTTCCCGCTATATGAGCTTATGCAGTTTATTCAGTACGGTAAAAATAATGACTACCAGATTCAAGACGCCGGATAGAAGGATTTCAGGTTTATGCTTATCAGGGTTATAGGCAGCAGAAGCTTTTCTGATCTTTTTCATAATGAAATGTATCTGAAGAATAATCGCCAGCGAAGCAACAGCCTTTAAGAGGATGGTATCCAGAAAAAAGGCACAGTAGCATAGAAAAAGTATGGTCAGCAGGTTATATGCAACGCTTATGCCGATACCAACTCTCTTTACATCTATATGAATCAGCTCTTCAAGCTCTTCTTCGAGCTCGTCATCTATATCGTTATCTAAAAAACTCTCGCCTGAAAGCTGTTTGTAAATGTATCTTACAGCGACGGCAGCCAGGAGGAGGGAAGTGACAGCAAAAAAAATCTCATGATTTGTTGAGATCGCCAGAATAGGTATCATGATGACAAGCAAAAAAATAAAAATGGAACTCTTCGACTGCATTCTTCACCCCCGACATAAAAACAAAAATCATTATACAAAATATGATACCACAAATAAGTTACATTTTACATCGACTGTGAATAATTTACCCACATTTTTGCAATGATAACAATGGCATATTGTATGTGAAGTGAAATGAAATGATATCAGGCCTGGGAGGAGTTTTTATGTCAAAAACGATAGTAGGACTATTTGATAGTCAGGATTATGCTGAAATGGCTGCAAGAAAAATAAAGGATCAAGGTCTGCGGACAAGTGATATTTCCATTGTCGCAAAGCAGGGAGACGAGGGCGGTCCAGGAGTAGAAAGCAGAATGGAAAAAGATTCTACACAAGTCAATGATAACATATCGGATGGAGTCATTTCAGGAGGAGTACTTGGCGGAGTAGCCGGGTTTTTGCTTGGCGCGGGAAGCCTAATGATTCCCGGCCTGGGTATTATTGCAGCAGCAGGACCGATTACCGGCCTGCTTTCAGGAGCAGTGACAGGCGGTATCGTCGGAGGGCTTGTTGATCTGGGAATCCCCGAAAGCAGAAGCAGGCATTTTGAGAGTGAAGTCAAGCGCGGCAAGGTACTCTTCAGCATGAAAGCGGATGAAGACAAGGTGGATCGGATTACAACCATCTTGAGAAGCAGCGGCGCGTCTGGTATTGAAGCATACTAAAGAATATTACTGTATACAATGCAACGACCCCATTGTGACTTCTACTATATGGATATTGCCGTCGGCAAAGTTGGGAAGCATGTTCCCAAGATATTCAGCACCGTCAACTACAAGCTTTTTCACATCTGACGTGATGTGCTGGGGATTCAGGACGGAAATACGATATATTGCATTCCTGTAATACCTTTTTACTTCATAGGCTTCAAAGGTATCGGGAATGCATGGGTCGACAAAAAGGCCTCTAAAGCCCGGCTTTATGCCTAAAATCCACTCTGTCACCGCTTTTCTGTCCCATTCCGGCGAGGCTAAAGGCCAATAGTCACTGGCTATTTTCCTGTTGCAGTGGATTAATATTCTCAGTATGTGAGAATAGATGAATTTGTTTATTTCTTCATAGTATTCACTCTGCCTCAATGGGTGGCTACAGCGGCAGGCTCTTTTATTGTAAAAGATCTGTAATTGCCGAAACCATTCGGTTTCACAAAAAGCGAAGCTGTGGGAGGTTATCTGTTCTAACAGATTGGCTGTTTCAGTGGCTTCAGTATGCAATCCTGAATATTTCAGCAGATCTGTCAAATCCTTACCGACATATATTAGCAAGCATGCAGTAATTATGTTTTCCAGGGTTATGCACTCTTTCTTTGCTGTGAGGTAATCCGGACTATCCGGCCAGGGTACGAAACAGGTCTGTAACTGACTGTAAAACACATTGAAGGCAGCTTGCAGATGCTTATATAGAGGCATTACCACGTCCAGAAAATCAAAATCTCCTGTTTCTTTTATATATGTAATTGCAGTATAAATAAACCACAATGGAAAGATTTCATGGTTGCCCAGCCGATAACTATAGGGAAAGCTACCATCCTCATGCTGTAGTGCAGCGAGCAGAAGCAGCTGCCGTCTCTCTGGTTCATATGACCTGTTTAGCATGTTGATTTCCTCTATTACACATTTACTTTGCATGAGGATTCCCTCCCTTATCAGCTTTTGCTCACTTTCATGTTAACGCAACTGGACAGAGCTTTAGCTGGCGGTAATATATTACGAGGCGAATGATGTCTCCCACTTAATCGATGCGTTATAAATCCGGGTCGGCAGTGTACCGTTCAACCTTTTACCGACCCTGCTGTCAAGCCTTTAATAAGCGATTTCGAGAATATAAGGAACATGAGGAACATAGGTATTGTACCTACTAAAAGGGCGGTAATCCTTGCTCCGTAATTCATTCTGTACATGGCATCCAGCGTCGCCAGTCCAAGTGTTACCGTATACTTATTTTGCTTGTTTATTAGCACAAGGGGTAAAAGGTAGCTGTTCCAAGAGGCCATAAAGGAAAGCAAGGCCTGAGACCCCAGTGCAGGCTTAATAAAGGACAATACAATCCTGAAAAAGATGCCGTATTCCGAACAGCCGTCAATCCTTGCGCTTTCAATAATCTCATCCGGCACACCCTGTATAATGTACTGCCTCATCCAGTACACTGCGAAGGCGTTTACGGCAGCGGGAACGATGAGAGGCCAGTGGGTATCCGTCCAGCCTATTATTTTCATTTCCCATACGAAAGCAACCAAACCCAACTGGGGTGGCAGCATCATTGTCAGCAACACCAGATTGTAGGCCGTTTTTTTTGCTCTGAACCTGTATTTTGAGAGTCCATACCCGCACATAGCGCTGACCAGGACAGTCAATATCACGCATAAAACAGCAATATAGAAGCTGTTGAAATAATAACGGCCAAAACCTGCATTCATGAACACTTCGGTCATGTTTATAGCAAAATGGTCTCCCGGAAGCAAGTGCAAGCCGGTAAACAGCGCATTAGAATCATATGAGCTCATGATGACCATCAGATAAAATGGTATTAAAGCACATACGGAAGCAATGGCCAATATAGAATACATGATAATTTCATATTTTCTAGTTCCTTGCATCAGAATAGTCCCTCCCGGTCATCAGCTTAATGGAAACAAAGGAAAATACAGAAATAACGATGAACATGCCATAGGCCACAGCGGCACCGTAACCGTACTGCATGTTCTGGAAGGCACCCTTGCCCATGAGCATGACCATGGTCAGGGCAGTGCCGTCGGGGCCTCCGCTGTAAGGCCCGTAAAGATAATTCCCCTGAGTGTAGATGATATTGGGCTCGTCAAAAGTCTGAAAGCCGCCGATCATGGATGTGACAACCATGTAGATGGTAATTGGCTTGATCATGGGCAGCGAGATGTTCCAGAAGTTGTGCCATGCCCTGGCGCCGTCTACACGCGCCGCTTCAAAAAGCTCCTCAGGAATGGATACAAAACCGGCTAGAAAGAAAATTACCGTATATCCCAAGTATCTCCAAAGCATAATAATGGCTATGGTAATCTTGGATAATGCCGGATTACCCAACCACTCAATTGGTTCGCTGATAATATGCACCGCCTGAAGCAATTGGTTGATGGTACCTGAGGTACCGTCAAAGAGGAAGGCCCAGAGCAGGCCTGAGGCAATAGGAATGGTGAAGTACGGTGCAAATACTGCTGTTTTGAAAAATTCCTTCAGTCTGACAAGTCTGGAATGAATTATATTCGCCAGTATGATACCCAGTATCAGTTGTATGGGTATCAAATAAAGCATAATGATAGCCGTATTTTTTAGTGCCAATAAAAATTCGCCATTTTCCAGCATTCTCCCATAATTGCCCAGACCGGCGGAAGTCATTTCCGAGTAACCATTCCAGTTACTGAAGCTTATAAATAGCGTATACAGTATCGGCAAAAATGAAAAAGCGAAGAATAGAATAAAATATGGTGTAATAAAAACATATGGAGCAGCCAGCTTTGACCTTCTCATATCAGGACCCCCATCAGTAAAATGGGAGAGGCGGGGAATCCGCCTCTCCAGGTGTTGCTCATCAAATCAAATACGCTGTTATTCCTTTAATTCCGGAACATTTTTCTTAATATCCGCTATCATTGTACTTACGGCCTCATCAGCGGTCTTGCCGGCTTTAATTTCCTGCAGGCCAAGTACAAAGTTTGCTTCAAGGTACGTGTCATATTTGCCGAGTTTCTTCACTTTAACGGCACTCATATTGTCCATAAAGAATTTTCCTACATCCTGGCCACCCCAGTAGGTCTCTGCCTTGCTGTAGAAGCCTGGTTTATCCATGAATTCCTTTACCGGAGTGATGTTCATTCCGATATCAAAAGCGTTTTTTACGCCTTGTTCATTCAGTATCTGATCCGCAATATACGCCCAGGATGCATCCTTCACCTTAGAATCCTTCCAAACAGACAGGCAGATACCTCCCCAGTTGAACATTCCTCCCGGCGGGATGGTGATTCCCCAGTCGCCCGATCCATCGGGATCGTTTGGTTCAACAACGTACTTAAGGAACCATGGGGCCGCTGCGGCAAAAGCGTAGTTTTCCGCTGCAAAGCTGGCATTCCATGCAGGAGTCCACATATCCAGCTTATCGATGATGCCGGTTTTGTACATCCTTTCGATTAACTGGAATGTCGGTGTATAGACCTCTCTAAATTTGATGATATCGCCTTCAATTGGATTTGTAGGGTTATACCCGTCAACGATTGTGAAAATATCTCTTACGCTTCTGAAGGCAAAGAGCTTCTTGGAGCCCAGCTTCGCATCCTTGAACTTGTTGATGACATCGTCCCAGGAACTGAACATCGCCTGTATTTCCTTTGGGTCATCCGTTCCGAGAAATTCCTTCGCGGTACTGCGTCTGTATGCAATTCCCGAGGGGTTGAATTGGGTGAGAGCTCCCAGAACAATCCCGCTGTCATCGGTCACAAGAGGCCAGGCCTGCTCCGGCACCTTGCTCTTGTCAAAGTTGTAGGGTGCGCCTGCCAGGTCGTCCAGAATACCCATTGTGAAAAGCGTACCTCTGAAATTCATCTCTCCCCGGATGACATCCGGCAGCTGCCCATCTGCAGCGACTGCTGTCTGGATCTTCTTCACATAATCGGCTGATGCTACATTCACTGATTCTACAGATACATTGGGATACCTGGTGTTAAAGTCTGCAATAGAGATCTTAAGCTGGTCCTGGTTTTCCCAGTTCCACATAACGACGTTTCCCTTGATGTCTTCCGGTTTCACTTCCTTTGGTTCATCCTTCGCTGTCTCCTCAGGTGTGGCCTCCGGGGCCGGTTCAACTGCTTCAGTTGTCGTTTCGGCTGCAGCAGGTTCACTGGCTTTGGTGCCGCATGCACCCACGCTTATCAGCATGACGACAGCCAGCAACAGAGCGTATAATTTTTTAACCATATAGAAATCCTCCTTTTATTCTATGGTAAATTAATCCTATAATTAATTTAGGTTGGAATATAGATAATAAATGTAACAGAATGTGATTGAAGTGTCATGGAATTATGATATAAAAAAATGACATATGTCATAGTCCGAGACATATGTCATTCATATAGTATTTTGCGATGGCCTGAAATGTGCTGTTCAGCGTATTCAGGGTGAAAATCTGCTAAATAATATTGTTCTTCACTGCAAATACAGCCAGTTGCGTACGACTCTTCTGCTTTGTTTTCATTAAAATGGAAGAAATCAGATTCCGGATGCTGCCTTCTGTCATATACAGGGATGAGGCAATTTCCTTGTTACTTTTACCGAACACAATCATTTTCATTATTTCTATTTCTCTATCTGTCAATCCCATGTCCTTTAATTCATCCGGTATACCATATACATCCCTGCTTGTTTTGAGCTTTTTCAGTACGTGGCTGTAGGCATCCTCATGCATGACCCTCAAGCCCTTGTTGATACTTTTTATAGTCAGGAGCAGTTCATCCGAATCAATATCTTTCAATACATAACCGTCTGCACCGTTTTTCAACGCATCTGATATTTTTTCATCGTCATTGAACGTGGTAAGGATCAGCACCTTTATCCTTCCGAACGTCTCCTTTATGAGTCTGGTGCCTTCCACGCCGTCGCATACAGGCATGACAACATCCATTAAAACCATGTCGGGCTGAAATTCCTCACACATGCTGAACGCTTCGTTCCCGTTCCCCACACAGGCGACTACTTTGATCTCGTTATCCTGCTCCAGTATGAATCTAAGTCCGTCCCTTATCACCGGCTGGTCGTCCGCTATGACAACTCTTATCATTTTTTCATCTCCTCAAACCTTTGTTACGAACATCAAGCTTCTGCCACTGGAAGCTCTACGAATATGTTAAATCCGCTTTCTCCATCCGAGCCGTAATGAATCGTACCACCCAGTGCGGCTATTCTCTCCTCCATACCCTTGAGGCCGAAGCCTTTTACGATATTTCTGGCACCAAGGCCGTTGTCTTTAATCAATACCTTTACTGTGTCATTAGCGAAATTCAGTACGATATCAACATGGTCGGCCTTCCCATGCCGTAATGAGTTGGTGAGAGCTTCCTGACAAAGCCTGAACAGCGTTTGCACATACCGGGAGGGCAGCATGGCTCGCGGGCCGTTTATAACAGCATCGACATTCATACCTGTCGTTCTGAAATCATTGATAAGCTGAGCCAAAGCGGCTTCGATATCATTTTCTGCGAGCTTTCCGAGGGTAAGGTCCATAATGGATTTTCTCAGCTCATTCAGGCCGTCTTTCGCTATTAAAATGGTTTCATTAATTTTTTTCTTTGCCTCTTTTATGTTTGTATCGCAAAGTATATCAGCCACCTTAAGCTGGGTAATCAAAACGGTCATGGTATGGCCGAGGGTATCGTGAACATCCCGTGATAACCGCTGCCTCTCATTGGCGATTGCAAGTTCTTCCACCGCGGAGGCATAATGATGTAGCTGCTTATTTTTGTCCAGAAGCTCTCTGTTCAAATAGGATAAAGTTTCATTTTTCTCCTCAAGCTGCTCCATGGTATCATGAATCAATGTAACGTCATCAAAGGATATGATCCGGCCGAGAATGCCCCTATCCTCTCGTATAGGCTGGATAATGACTTCATAATACTTTTTTAACGATTCCGTCATAGTTAGCTCACCCTGAAAAAATTCGCCTGAATGTGAGTTAATTACAGAAAGTATGGCATAATTGGAGGGGAGGTCTTCCATATGCCTGCCGATATAGTCATTGAGAAATGCGATGCTGTCATTGTGCCTAACCGTTTCTCCAACGGCAAAAATCTCAATAAACGACCTGTTCATATTGATCACCTTATTGGAACCATCCACAATCAATACAGCCCTATCAAGATTATCAACTATTTTATTTACAGCCATAGGTTTGATGTTTAGAAAGCGATACCTGGCAATGATGAATGTAATAAAAGCAGTGGCAGCGGAAAACGCAAGCGGCGCCATTGTAATATAGGGGGGAAATTTTTGTGGCATTTTGAGCAGATAAACGGTGATTTCCCTGCTCAGCAGGTAAATGAAAGGTATCAGGTAAGCGATAACGAGCAGAAGTGTGCGGTTCCTCTCGTATCGTTCCTGGCTGAAGGCATAGATCATCAGGACGATAAACCCCGCAAGTGAATAGGAATAGGAAATAATCGCATGGATCCAGTAGAGGATTCCGAAATCTCCGTCGGCAGCAAAAAATAGAAAATGGTAACGATTAAGAAGCATAGAGATGTAAAGAATGACCGTTGGAGTGATAAAAGCCAGCAAGATGTGTTTTTTTTTCACCTGTTCCCAACCTATGTAGTTAAGAGAAAAAAGTAGCCATGCCAATCCTGCGAAGCCCCCCACGAACATGCCAAGCTTACCGTTGATCAAGCTGAAGGCAAAGGTCAGTTTGTCGTCATCCTTGATAAAGCTGGCGGCAGTGATGTATAAAATGGCGTGCAGCGTCCACAACATGGTTACGATGTGAAAAAAAATAAAGCTATTCAGCAGGGCGCTTTTTTTTGCATAGAAAACCAGGTAGACCAGCATGGTGATGGAAAGCTGGAACAGAATAATATATAAGAGCGACCATAGAAAATTGAAAAGCGTCATGAATAACACCATTTTCTTATTTATACACATATATTACCACTCATATGGAATGAAATAAATAGTTATGTATATCGTTAATGTAAATTTAGTGAAAAAATTGGGAACGCAATAGCAGAAAGATTGAGAGGAACTAACCGGGAAGTTAATGAGTTAACATAAAGCGGATCGGATTACAACCATCTTGAGAAGCAGCGGTGCGTCAGGTATTGAAGCATACTAAAGTAAACTAAAGCAGGTTAGTGTGTGTCAGGGGACATTAAGACAAACGAAAGCTAGTTCGTGCACGTCAGGATAAAGAGGCACAGGATACGAATTTGTACCCTGTGCTTTGTTTCACACCTGCAAAAGATTCTCGCTGGGGGAAGCGAATCAACTTGGATGTAAGGTTATTAGTCCTTACTGCTGTGGGTGCCCTTTTCGGTAAATACTTACCGATACACCGGTATATTTTTTGAAGCAGGTACCGAAATAATTTGGGTCGGATATCCCCACGACGTCGGCAATTTCAAATGTTTTCATCCCATTCTTTTCTGAAAGTAAGCTCAATGCTTTTTCCATTCTTACTGTCGTAAGATACTCAATAAAGCTGATACCTGCTTCTTTTTTAAAAGTTCTGCTTAAATAGCTGGAATTGATATAAAAAACTTTGGCCACATTGGAAAGCGTCAAATCATGGCTTGCATAGTTTTCATCCACATACCTTTTGATGTTTTTAATAAGCGTATTGATTTTATCGATTTTCTGCCGGTCGATTACCTGAGTTGCACTTTCAACTACGTTAAAAAGGTGCTCCTTGATTTCAGGGATGGTATTCATAGTGAAAATCTTATTGAATGACTGAATTCCGGATTTATACGATTCTTCCTCAAACCCCTCGTCCTCAGAATTTTTCAAGCATATCATTGAAATTTCAAGAGCAGTAATATGGATCTGGTGGACTGCGGAAGGACCCTTTAGGTCAATGTCGTTCAGAAGGACTTCGATGGTTTCCTTTGCATTACACTTCAGTCCGGATTTGAGGTACAGGTTCAGCTTGCTATATAGCTTTGCCGTATCAGTTTTAATTTCACTGTTGTTGAAATGAACGTGGCTGTATAAAATTACTGCGTTGTTGCCGATCGATAAACGGTAATCGAGAGCGTCAAGGGCCTGCTTGTATGAGATACAGATTTCCTGCGGTTTCTTTTTGAGGCTGCCAAGCCCTATACCTACAGAATAATTGAGATCCCGGGCAATATGGTCCTTCAAAAGCTCGCATTTCTCATACAGGTCGGAATCCTCATCGTTGTTCAGTATAATAATCCTGTTAGCCGAGTCAAAGAAAATCTGTGCATACCGGTTATCGGCAAAATCTTGCTTGACAAGATTCATGACTTTCATGCTGTGCATATACCTTAATTCTTCATTTTCGCTATTCAAATGGTTTATCTCAATCGCTGCTACCTGAAAACACTCGTATTTGTACTGGATGCCTAAAAAAGAGAGCTTTTCTTTTATTGTTTCATCATCAATTTCACCTTTGAGAAGCTCATACAAGAAACGCTCTTTCAAATACGGTAAATTATCATAAAGCTGTTTTCTCAGTTGATTGTATTCAATCTGATCTTCTCTTTCACGCTCAATTATTGTCTTAAGGTTGGATGCGGTTTTGAAGACGTCCTCATCGTCTATAGGTTTCACAAGAAAATCCGCTACTCCAAGCTTGATACTTTTTTGCGCATGCGCAAAACTGTCGAATCCTGTAAGGATGACGAATTTAATATGGGGGAACCTTTTTGCCGCAATTCCGATGAATTGCATTCCGTCGATTACCGGCATATTGATATCGGTAAATACAATTTCCGGAGTATCTTTTTCAAGAAGTTGCAGTGCTTCGTCTGAATTTGAAGCTTCACCGATAATCTCCATATTTAAGGTTCCCCAGTTAATACAGTTTCTTAATAAATTTCGCTCCAGCCTTTCGTCATCAACGATTATAATCTTAATAATATCAGCCATGCTCCTCATTCTCCTGATTATTGGGTATGTTAATGGTGATGATTGTACCCCGGCCTTTTTCACTCTCTATGTTGAACACATTAGGCTTATTGTAGTAAATTCGAAGCCTTTCTATTGTGGCTTTCAGTCCTACGCCCAAGGTGCGTCCTTCTTTGATGGCCCTAACGGTATCTTCATCCATGCCGATGCCGTTGTCCGAAACCTTTAATGTAGCACCATTTTCTGTATAGCAGGCCGCCAGCGTTATTGTTCCGTTACCGGACATAGGCCGTATGCCGTGGTTGAAGGCATTTTCCACAAGAGGCTGCAGAGTAAGCCTTGGAATAGTATAATTGAATACTCTTTCGTCATAATTCTTTTGGAAGATAAATTTATCATCGAACCGGATCTTTTGAATCTTTAAATATTGTTCAACGATCTCCAATTCTTGCTTTACCGTAATTTCTTCATTCCCGTTATTTAAAAAGCCTTTATAAAACTTTCCGAGCGCTTTTACTACCTCATATACTTCCCGGTTGTTTCCCGACAAGGCAAGCGAACTGATTGCATCGAAGGAATTGTATAGGAAATGTGGTTTTATCTGGGACTGGAGAACCTCAAGCTCCTTTTTCCTCTTAGCTTTATTTTCATTGACTATTTTTTCAAACAGCCTTTGAATCTCGCGGATTATCATATTGTATACATCTTTTAGCTTCCCTATCTCGTCATTCCCGGTTTCGAACACGGCTTCCTTGAACTCGCCCTTTTCCACCTCGGACATTGCTGAGGCAAGTTTATGGATTGGTTTTGTAATCATCATTGAGACAAAAACCATCCCCAGCATAAATAAGACACCACTCATCACAACTGCGACAAATATCGAAATATTGTATGTGTGCGACTGTTTCTTCAACTCATTGAAAGGTGTGATGCTGGTAATTTTCCAGCCGTAGTTGTTATATGTAGTGGATAAGATATAATCACTTTTGTCAATTTGAATGATTTGTGATTTATCTAGTTTTTTATCGAGAACATTGTAGAATTCTTGATTTTCAGGACAAATGAAAACATTGCCAATTTCATCCCTTAGAATGAATTTTGTATTATATTGGCTGTTACCATTATAGAGGGCTTTGTTTATGTAGTCTGCAGAGACGTTGATAATAAGATAACCAATCGGTTTCTGGCTGTCGAGTCCGTTGACTACTCTCATTAATGATATATAATTGCCGCTTTCGCTTCCGAGAGTGTCTCCCCCATTAACGGAAATAAGGTAGCCCCCATTTAATTTCACCAGTCTATCATACCATTTTTGTTTTTTTATGCTTTCCAGGCATACGTCCTTTGGAGTTGCATTCTCAATATAATATTTATTTCCGTTCAGATCAAAGATATAGATAGAGGAAATCATACTGTTAAAGTTGATAAATTCAGCAAGGTAATTTGAAATCAGCATTTGATTATTAAAGTCTGCGTTCCCGCTTTTAAGGGTATCCTGTAACAGTCTATTGGAAATGAGTGTTTTTGACTGGTTGTTGACAGTATCTATAATAAAATTAAAATTATAGCCGATTAATTCGACAATTTCGGTGGACATCTGGCTTACCTTATTAACAGTATTATCATTGCTGATTTGCTGGTAGGAGAATGTGATGACCACAAAAAAAGTAATAAATGCAATCGAATAGCTTATAATTATTTTTGTTGTCAGCATCAGATCCATAAACCATTTACTAATTCTTTCGGCGGCCTTTTTCATGCAAACTCCTTAACAAAACAAAAAGATTTGACATTTTGTTTTGTAGTAAAAAAATTTATGATTAATACTATTACATTTTACTATGCTATTTTTTTTGTTCAACATAAGTCATAACATTGGTAAAAAATTTTTAGAATTTAGTAAAAAAATTGTGTTCTTATGCTCTTGTATGTATTTTATAATCGGATTCATGCTTTAATATAAAATATAGGAGGTTATCTATCTAATGAAAAAGCCAAAATGTTTCACTATCCTCTCAAGAAGACTGGGGGCTGCTGCATTGGCGACAGTTATGGTAATTGGATTGTCCGCATGCGCAACTTCCGGCTCCAAGACGAACCCCGGTACACAGGAGGAGGTTAGCACCATCAGCCAGAACGATGCGGATACCGGCAGTCAGAATGATGCGAATACCGAAAGCCAGAAGGTTACCCTTAATTTGTGGGACGCTTGGCCGGGAGATCCCCAAAAATCGCTTATGGACGCTATTGTAAAGGAATGGAACGATAATAACCCTGACATCCAGGTAACGAGGAGTACCACTGCAAACGATCCATATAAAACAAAAATCAAGACGGCGGTTGCAGCGGACGAAGCACCTGATGTTTTCTTCTCATGGCCGCAGGGCTTTTCCAAGCCATTTGTAGATGCCGGCAAAGTAGCCGCTATTGACAGCTATATCACCGATGACATCAAGGCACAGATACTTCCCGGCGCATTGGTGCAGTTTGACGGAAAAACTTACAGTGTTTGCTGTACCCAGCAGGTCGGAACTTTCTTTGTAAACACAGAAATTCTCTCCGCTAACGGGTTATCTGTACCAAAGACCTTTGATGAGCTGATTGACGTTTCCAAGGCCTTGAAAGAAAAAAATATCGTTGCTCTGTGCGTAGGTGAAAAAGATCTATGGCCTGGCATGTGGTACTATAACCAAATCGCTCTTCGTGAAGCAGGTCCTGCTGCCGTTGTTGATGCACTGAACAAAAAAGGCTCCTTCAATACCGAACCGTTTATTAAAGCTGCAGATAAACTTAAACAGCTTGTAGACGTCGGCGCCTTTGGTCCCAACGCCCTCGGTAACAGCAGAGACGAATCCGAGGCGGCATTCTTCTCTGGTAAAATGGCTATGTATTATGGCCTTAACGCCTCAGGAGGCAAAATTAAGGGATCAGAAGTCGACGGACAGATCGAGGTCCATCCTTTCCCCACCATTTCTGATGGGGCTGGTAATACCAGCTATGTAGGCGGTGGTGCTGTCTGCTTCCTTGTTTCAAAGAATACAAAATATGAAGAACAAGCTGCGAAACTCGCACTGTATCTTTCTCAGGCTGTATCCGACCAATTCTTCCTGACTGGTAATGCACTGCCGATGTGGGATTACAGCAAGTTTGACCAATCCAAGCTTAATCCTGTGCAATTGGAAATTATGGAGAATATTGCCAAACCTGCAGAAGGCAATGTATCTGCCTGGGACATTTTCCTCCAAGGTAACGATGCCCAGACTCACAAGGATTTAGTTGCTGAGATCTTCGGCGGTAACATGACACCGGAGGAGTTTGCGCAGAAGATGCAAACAGCTCTTAACGAACAGTAACAATTGAAAAACAAATTGGAATATTGCATATTTCCCCTGCCGGCTATAAAAGGCCGGCAGGGATATTAATATAAGAAGGGAAGGTCACAAGGTGCAAAAGCTGTTAAGTGATAAGAAAGCAATCTTCATATTCGTCTTCCCAGCCTTTCTGCTGTTTACCACAATTGTCATTCTGCCAATATTCTTTTCTGTTTACTACAGTACATTGAAATGGGATGGCTTCTCAGAAAGCATATTTGTTGGGTTTAAAAATTTTATTAATCTGTTTTACAACAACGTGGATGGGTTCCCCAAAGCCGTACTCAATTCACTGATCCTGGCCGTACTTTCAGTTGGCATCCAACTGCCTGCTGCATTAACTCTTGCTCTTATTCTGGCAAGAGGGATCAAAGGGGAAAAAATATTCAGAACTCTTTTTTTTATTCCTGTTATTATCTCTACCGTTGTTATCGGCCAATTATGGCTTAAAATATACAATCCGGATTACGGACTATTGAATACGCTGCTAAGGAGTATCGGCCTGGAGGCATTGGCCGGCGGGTGGATTGCAAGCACAGAGCAAGCTCTGGGTTGTGTATTTGTGGCGATAGTATGGCAGCACATTGGTTACCACATGCTTATAATGTATGCTTCAGCCAAATCCATATCGCCCGAGATTTATGAATCAGCCCTCATTGATGGAGCAAATGAGGCGACAATTGCATTGAAAATCAGTATTCCGCTCATGAAGCCGATCCTTCGTGTATGCGTTATTTTTGCCGTTACCGGATCATTTAAATACTTCGATCTGATATACGTTATTACCGGCGGCGGTCCGCTGCATTCAAGCGAAGTTCCGACAACATTGATGTACACGGCGATCTTTTCTAAATACCAATACGGTTACGGCAGTGCCATGGCCATATTCATCATTGTGGAATGCCTGGTATGCACGATAATCATCAAAAAGCTTTTCAGTAAGGATGTAACGTCTTGAGAACAGGAGTATATGAATATGGAAGCTAGTACTATAATTAAACCTGATTTAAAATTGAATTCTCCCCACGGATCCTTAAAATCATCAAATAAAAAGTCTAAGAGCGCGATATCGGTAATAATATTTATATTCCTTTGTCTTTTTGCTCTTATCCAGATTTTTCCGCTTTTTTGGCTTATTACATTTTCCTTTAAAAATAACGCCGAGATTTTTGGAGGAAATGTTATTGGGTTGCCCCAGATCTGGAGAATTTCAAATTATACTACGGCTTTAACTGCCGGAAATGTAATGGTATACTTTTTCAATAGCGTCATAGTGACTGCATGTACCATAGCAATTACAAGTCTGCTTGTATGCACTTCTTCGTATGCAATTGCCAGAATGCAATGGAAATTGAGGGGAACCGCATTGATTTATTTTCTGG
>JAEZLF010000214.1 GCA_023435925.1 Bacillota bacterium | reverse complement strand
CACGCCGGTGTTGAACAACATTGCTTCTGCCAGCGTCGTTTTTCCTGCCCCGCCATGTGACATCAGACACACGTTGCGGAGCTTTTCCACAGTATAATCTTTCATATGAATTCCCCCTTGTCATAATACTAGCTTATAATATTCTTCCTAATTAATAGCAAATTCATTCAAACATAACGGGAATTTATGTGACACAATGTATATTATAACACACATTGATGCCAGTTCAAGAATTTTTATTATGGGTCTTGCTGTAAATGCATATTTTCTGTTGATAAACGGCAATCATCCGATGCTATAAATTAAGAGGCTTGTTTCCTTGACATTTATATGATATCGTTATAGATTATATTTTAAGCAGCCAGGATGCATGGGCGAGCAATGGAGCGAAGCGGAATGACCAGCCCCGGATGCATGGGCGAGCAATGGAGCGAAGCGGAATGACCAGCTCCCCCTGCGTGAGCTTGTACCGGGTCCATCCCGGCATAAGCGTACAGCTTAAATGGAAGAACGGTATTATGGGAAGAATGGAAAGTACCTACATCACCGGTATCGTCCGATATCGGTCACTGCAGAATGGCAAAAACGGTAGAAAGGGAGATGTATATGATTATTGTAATGAAGCCCGGCACTCAGGAATCTGATGTACGGGAAGTATCCAAGGTCCTTGAGACCCTTGGACTCGGTGTCCATATCTCTAAAGGGACCGAGAGGACGATTATCGGTGTTATCGGAGACAAGAGGCTCCTGAGCGACATCCCGCTGGAGCTGATGCCCGGTGTCGATAAGCTGGTTCCCATTGTGGAAAGCTACAAGCTGGCCGGAAAAACCTTCAGACCTGAACCAAGCATTATTGATATCAAAGGTGTAAAAATTGGCGGTAAGGAACTGATTATGATGGCCGGACCATGTGCTGTCGAAAGTCGTGAGCAGGTAATGTTCGCCGCCAAGGCAGTAAAACAGTCCGGAGCCAAATTTTTGCGGGGTGGTGCATTCAAGCCAAGAACATCTCCTTATTCCTTCCAGGGGCTTGAAGAGGAAGGCCTGAAAATGCTGAAGGAAGCCAGTGATGCCACCGGCTTACTTACCATTACAGAGGTGATCAGCGAGCGCTCTGTTGAAATTGCTTTAGATTATGTAGATATGTTCCAGATCGGTGCACGTAATTCCCAGAACTTCCACCTGCTTAGGGAAGTTGGACGTTCCGGCAAACCAGTGCTTTTTAAAAGAGGTTCATCGACTACCATTGATGAATGGCTGAACGCGGCAGAATATATTATGAGCGAAGGCAACTACAACGTGGTACTTTGTGAGCGGGGCATCAGAACGTTTGAAACAGCTACAAGAAATACCCTCGACATCAGTTCAATACCGGTCGTCAAGGGCTGCAGTCATCTTCCCATCATTGTAGACCCAAGCCATGCAGCCGGTAAAGCTCAATATATATTACCCTTATCCAGAGCAGCTATTGCAGCAGGCGCCGACGGGCTGATAATCGAGGTGCATCCCGACCCGCGATGCGCGTTATCAGATGCCGCACAACAGCTCTGTCCAAATGATTTTGACGACCTTTGTAAAGATATCGGAAGGATTGCCGAGATAGTAGGCAGAGAGTTTAGACATGAAGCAAGCTAACATTACAATTATAGGTCTGGGGCTCATTGGCGGCTCTCTGGCAAAAGCGCTTCATGAAAAGCTTGGCTGCTGCAATATTACCGCTATTGATACCGATGAGTCCGCTCTTGAGCTAGCCATGGCGGAAAGAACTATCGCAAGGAGACTTCTTTGTGCCGACAGCAGTATTCATCGCTCAGAGTTGATTTTCATATGCACTCCGGTGAAGAATGCCTGTTGCTATATTAAAGAGTTGGCTGAACATGTGCCGAAAACCTGCATCATAACGGATGTGTGCAGTACAAAGGGAGAAATTGTTCACTTTGTTGAGGCCTTGCCGAATCCGCCTTGTTTTATCGGCGGGCATCCGATGGCCGGGACGGAAAAGTCCGGTTACGCCAACAGCATGGCACATTTGTTTGAAAATGCATATTATGTGCTGACTCCCATTTCAACAACATCACAGAATGCCCTTGATACGTTGACGGCTATTGTCAAGGGTATCGGAGCGATCCCCATCGTCATGTCTGCTGATGAACATGACAGGGCAGCTGCCGGTATCAGTCATCTTCCCCACATTGTTGCCTCTGCTCTGGTCAATTTGATAAAACAAATGGACTCCGGCAGCGGCAAAATGGCCCTTCTTGCTGCAGGAGGCTTCAGAGATATTACCAGGATTGCTTCATCAAGTCCTGTCCTGTGGGAGCATATTGTTAAAAGCAACAAAGTGCAGATTGAAAAGCTTCTGTCAATATTCGCGGAATCATTAAAAAGCTTTGCAGATAACCTCAAAAATGACGAATCTGAGGAGATATACCGTTTTTTTGCTGACGCCGGACAGTTTAGGGATTCCATATCGACCCGGTCATCCGGACTGCTGCCGCCTCTTTGCAGGCTTATTGTGGATGTTCAGGATAAACCCGGTATTATCGGTGAAATAACTACAATTCTGGGCAGCAATAATATCAATATTAAAAATATTAATGTTACGAACAGCAGGGAATTTGAACAAGGCTGCCTGATCATTTCGTTATCGGACACCGTAAGTGAAAATATTGCCTTTGACTTGCTCGTCAATACGGGATACAAAGTTTATAAAACGAGATAATTTACTGTAGCCGGAATAGCTTTCAATTTCCAATGGGAGCAAGCCCCCATACCCCCTCGCTGCGGGCAAAATCACTTTGCCCTACGCTACACTTCGTGCGCCACGCCTAAACGTGGCGATTGAACAACGTCGGGGGACTGTAACGTTGTTCAATCGAGGGCGAAGGTACCTCGATAAGGAAGCTACTCCAATGACTCTGTTCCTTCAAACTTATCTTTGATTCTGTACCCTAGCACCATAAGACTATCGCTTAAGTGAACATTTTCGATCACAGTATCATATGGCAGCTTCAGATCCATGGGCGAGAAATTCCAAAGTCCTTTAACACCCAGACGTGCAACCTTTTCTGCTACCTCACGCGTATATTCATAAGGTATGGTAAGCATGGCAATATCAACGCGGTTCTTTTTTACAAACCCATCCAGATCGTCGAGATGCATAACTACCATATCATTAATTTCAGTACCAATTAATTTAGGATCAACATCAAATATGCCAATTTCCTTAAAGCCCCTCTTTTCAAAATTGCCATAATGGGCAAGTGCTCGTCCCATATTGCCTGCTCCAATGATAATGACATTAAACTTATCATTTACTCCCAGGATATTGCCAATTTCTTTGTACAGAAGCTCTACATTATAACCGTAGCCTTGCTGCCCGAACCCACCAAAACAATTCAGATCCTGCCTTATCTGTGATGCAGTGATGCCCATTCTTGCACTTAATTCTTTGGATGACACTCTCGTTATGTCATTTGAAAG
>JAEZLF010000178.1 GCA_023435925.1 Bacillota bacterium | reverse complement strand
AGGACAACAAAATACTATAATACAGGACTATTTGCTTATTTGTTCTGTGTGAGGTATTTAAAATGAAAATTTTCGTCTTTAGTATCCGAAGATTTCTTGTCTTTTTGCTTGTTTTAACGATCACTGTGATTGCTATTTCCGCAATCAGTCTGACAAGTATGGACATACTGGGTGTATTCTCAATAAATAAAGAAATACCCATCTATTCTGTAGATACTTCCGGTAAAACCGCATCCATTACATTTGACTGTGCCTGGGGAGCAGCAGATATACCGGAAATATTGTCAACACTAAGAGAGGCGAATATCAAAGCAACCTTTTTCATAGTTGGCCAGTGGGCGGAAAAGTACCCGGAGACGGTGAAAATGATAGCGCATGAGGGTCATGATATCGGAAATCATTCTTATTCACATTTAAGAATGGGAACTCTTGATAGAGGAAAAATCAGTAGTGAAATAAGGCAATGTACGGATTTGCTTGAAAAGCTGACAACTGCCAAATGTGACTTATTCAGGGCACCGTACGGAGATTATAATAACACACTTCTGGACGAGGCGCGCAAGCAGGGATATTTTACGATTCAATGGGATGTAGATTCACTGGATTGGAAGCCTGGAATCGGTCGTGATGAAATTCTTCAGAGAATCACGGAAAAGATCAGGCCAGGCTCTATTTTGCTTTTCCACAATGATACGCCATACACGGCCAAGCTGCTGCCTCAGATTATAACGACACTCAAAAATGAAGGCTTTGACTTTTTACCAGTATCAGAGCTCATCCTGCGGGAAGATTATGAAATTGATCATGAAGGGAAGCAAAAAAGAAAGCAGTAGTTGATGAAATACATAAAAATGTTTAAAAAACATATCATAAAAGCATGATTCCTGTGCGAGAATAGTCATAGTAAGACGAAAATGCCCACGAATCAGAAGAGAACCACAACGGAGCAAACCTAAGGCTTGAGAATGGATGGGATATTGTAAATGCTTATTGCATGTATTATTGGCAGTGAAGGCAAAGTACAGACAGCAGGTCTTATCAATTCAATGCTGGCCTCAGAAGGTAAAAAGGTAAGTATCATTGACTCTGCCAGCTTGTCAGGATTGGATAGTAAAAGAATAAAGGCATACATCAATGAGCTGGAGAAAAACAATACAGATTTATTGCTGCTAAAAGCAGGTGTTTCAGATGCGGAAAGAATTTTCTCTGAGGATCTGCAGCCCGATATTGTAGTGTATACCGATAAAACAAAAGAACATGTAACATCAGGCCATAGCAGCAGCTCCGAAATGATCAAAAAAGTATTTTCACTGATGACTGAGAAAGGCACAGCAATTGTTAATTCTGATGATTGTGAACTGATCAGCTTATTGCAGGGTATGAAGCAAAGCGTTGTAACCTATGGGTTCAATACAAAAGCCAGTATAACAACATCCAGCATCGGGGATGGCGTATTCAAGGATGGTTTCATTTGCTGCCTGCAGAATCCGATATCAGCCCGCAACGGTAAAGTCATTGAACCTCAGGAGTACAAGCTCAAGCTTGAGGAAAATGAGCTGGATAGTCACAATGTACTGGCTGCAGCATCATTTGCCATAATAAACGGCATTGATCTCAATTATATTGATGAAATTTCGACGTTTTGAACAATTATATTCTCCAATATTCATTTCAGGGATTTGCAAGTTGATAAATATGTAATATAATATAAAATAATGATAAGTTGTCAGACTGAACAAATTGATTTTATAATTTTAAAGGACGTTAATGTTTATGAGTTACTTTTTTAATTCTAAAACAGGCCATTCGCGAATAGATATACATTAGAAAAATTCGTTTAATATACAGATGAACCTTGAGAGGAGAGTGGGGTCGGATGGTCGGAAACATTATAGAGAACAACATGGTGACTATTTCCGGAAAAGTGGTTTCCAATGTTGAGTTCAGTCATGAGGTATATGGTGAGGGATTTTATTATTTTATGCTGGATGTGCCGAGACTGAGCGACAGTAGTGACAGAATACCGGTTACCATATCTGAAAGGCTTGCCAGCAAGGATAAGTTGGAAATAGGTACGATCATAGAGGTAGAGGGCCAGTTCCGATCCTACAACAGCTATAACAACGAAGGCAACAGATTATTGCTGACGGTATTTGCAAGAGACATTACTTTTCTGGAGGATGAGAAGAAAATTAAAAATCCCAACCAGATCTATCTGAATGGCTATGTTTGCAAAAGACCGATATACAGGACTACACCTTTCGGCAGAGAAATAACTGATATATTGCTTGCTGTTAATCGCCCGTATAACAAGTCTGATTATATTCCCTGCATTGCATGGGGAAGAAACGCAAGGTTTTCTGAGAGTCGCACTGTCGGTGACAACATCAAGATTTGGGGAAGGATACAAAGCCGGACTTATCAAAAGAAGCTTGAATCAGGAGATGTTCTGACAAAGGTTGCGTATGAAGTGTCAATCTCGAAGATGGAAATAGCAGGCTTGGAGCAAACTGAGGAAAAGCCCGGGGATGAACTTGCTCCTCCGCAAAACGAATAGATTACAAGGCTGGCATAAACACCGGCCTTTTTTGTTGCCCTGAGCTATTTATTTCTTTTGGATGACCTAAACTTATATGTCTTGAAAAATCTTGGTGATTATATTATTGTATATGTAACACACGACTGATTTGCGCTTTTATGCACATGGTCAGTAAAGCGAAAAGGAAGGTATTATCTATGATAAAAGTCGTATACGGACCAAAGGGAATGGGCAAAACCAAGATACTTATTGATACCGCCAACAAGCTTGCGCAGGAAGCAAAGGGTGTTGTGGTCTTCATAGACAGCAGCTCCCAGCTGATGTATGATCTAAAGCATGAAGTAAGGTTTGTGAATGTGTCAGACTTTCCGTTGTCCGGCTGCGACGGCTTCCTCGGCTTTGTCTGTGGTATTCTATCACAAAACTACGATATTGAAGGAATATTTATTGATGGATTGAATTACATAACAAAGCAAAAAGCTGCAGAGCTTGGTAATTTCTTAGAAAATCTGGAAACTGTTGCCGAAAAAGTGAACATTGATTTTTATATTACTCTCAATGGGATGAATGAAGAAGTGCCAGAGTTTTTGAAGAAATACAATTTCCATGAATAAGGATGAGGGGACACTCATGCAAGGCAGTATCGCGGAGAGTGTCCCAGTTTTTTACTTCTTCTCTTCGATTTAAGCTACACGCTTATGCCGGAATGAATCCGGCATAAGCTCACGCAGGCTACGCCTGCGCGCCTCGCTTCACGTGGCGTTTGAAGAACGTCGGCTGGTCGATGACTACTTCATCTGCTCGCCCATGCATCCTGAGTGGGAGATTGTACTCACCACTAACGTTCTTCAAAGGATTTTTGAAGTTCTTTGATATTGGACAGTACAATTCTTCCTTTTATATCGGATAGCTGTTTATTTTTATCAAGAGCCACCTTATTGAGCTCATAGATAGAGAAATTTAGTTTATCACCAATCGCTTGCTGTTCCTTTTCAAGGGAATTGCGAAATAATGACCACGACTTTTCCATTGCTTTGTCATCGTTTTTCACTTGCTCCCAATTATCCTTGGCAGATTCCAGTATGATGTTTCGCGCATAATAGACCATTCTTTTTGCTTCCGGAGACATCTTCGTCCGGTATAAGGAATATAGATCCGGAATATGAGAATAAAGCGCATTGGCGGCTCCAAGGATTTTTTTGCTGTCCTTTTCGGCTACTATGGTTGTAAGACTGTTCAGTGCATTGTCAAAATTGTCCACAAGCTTCATATCTGCGCCTTTTTTAGCAACATCGGGCATGAAGTCATTCCATTGGTAATGGAGGTTATTGATCAGCATGTCGATTTCACTCCATTTGCTGTCCTGCTGCTGGCCGCCTTTCTGCTGAGTACCTTGCTGCTGAGTACCTTGTTGTTGGCCGCTTTTCTGCTGAGTGCCTTTCTGCTGACCGCCTTGCTGCTGGGTACTTTGCTGCTGGGTACTTTGCTGCTGGCTGCCTTGCTGTTGCGAGCTCTGCTGCTGCGAGCTCTGCTGTTTCTGGTCCGACCCACCACTTTCCTTACTCTGACTTTCTTCCATTTTAACAGAAGGTCCTCCAAGAGTCTCTATTAGAGTCTCCAGACAAACTTCAATATTCTTCAGCTTCTCAGATTCTTTTTCCTGTAATTTCTCCTGTTGTGCTGATTGAAGCTTTGCATCCGGCTGCTGAGAGCCTTTACCACATCCGCACAAGGAGAACGACACCAGTAATATGCCTGCGGCCAAAGCAGGCATTGTTTTAATTATTTTTACCAAGGATGATACCTCCTGCTTATTATTCCATCGTTAACCTGCTGCCAATATACTCTACTCTATTTTTAACATAACGTGGCAA
>JAEZLF010000172.1 GCA_023435925.1 Bacillota bacterium | reverse complement strand
GGATCTGAGGAGTTTTTCACATTTATGAATAAGGGCGGAATGGCGTCTCTTATCATGCCTATGTGGTACATGAGCAGGTTTTTGGCATACATGCCTGATTTGGTGGGGAAAGTAATGGTTCGTCCCATGCCTGTATGGGAAGAAGGAAATACAAGGTCTGCCGGAATTGGAGGTTCAGGAACAGCCGTAATGAAGCAAAGCAAGTCCCAGGATGATGCAGTGAATTTTCTTGCGTATGCGAAGCTTTCAGAGGAAAGTAACATAAGGATCTGGCAGGAACTCAAATTCGACCCGATTAGATGGGAAGTCTGGGACTCTCCGGAACTTCAAAAGCCGGACTTGTATTTTAAAAATGAAAAGGTTTTTAATATTCTCCTGAGCATGAAGGATGAGATTCCTTCCCCGAACATGGGGGATTTGAACTCGGCAGCCCAGGAACTTGTAAAGTCCAATGTGATGTTCAAGGTTCTTAGGGACCGGAGCCAAACGCCGGAACAGGCCCTGAAGGCAGCAGCCGACGAGCTGCGGAGGAAGCAGAAAAAATGATTATATTACGTTGATTTTAATACCTCCTTCATGGGAAACAATATTTATATAAGAAAGAGCGAAGGAGTGGTATTATGTTGGAAGAAGAAATGCTTGAAAAAAAGGTATGGGCTGTCGTTGGTGCGAATCAGGATCGTGATAAATATGGGAATATGATTTACCGTAAGCTAAAGACACGAGGCTATGAGGTTTATGCAGTCAATCCGATGTATGAAACCATTGAAGGGGATAAGTGCTACAAGGATCTTTCTTCGCTGCCGAAGATTCCTGAAGTGATCGACATGGTTGTATCGCCTAAAAGAGGAAAGCCTGTTCTGGAAGAAGCAGCCCGGTTAGGCATTCGTTATATTTGGCTTCAGCCGGGAACATATGATGATGAACTACTGAAGAAGATCGACGAGCTTGGCCTTGAAGCAGTGCAGGCATGTGTACTTGTCGCAACCCGGTAAAGGATTAGGTAAAGCGCTCTTGTTATTTCATACAGAAGCTTCAGCCTTACAGGAGTTGAGCTCATAATAGAGCGGAGGTAAATGTATGCCCCTGGAAATCATCCGAAATGATATAGCAAAAGTGTATGCCGATGCAATTGTCAACGCTGCGAATTCATCCTTGCTTGGCGGCGGAGGGGTTGACGGAGCAATCCATCGCGCAGCGGGACCGGAGCTGCTTGCAGAGTGCCGGACCCTTGGAGGCTGCGAAACCGGACAAGCAAAGATTACCAAAGGATACAAGTTGCCCGCTAAATTTATTATCCATACGGTTGGCCCTGTTTGGAAAGGCGGCAATGCGAATGAGGAAAAACTGCTTGCCGCTTGTTACAAGAATTCACTTGCATTGGCGAAAGAATACAATCTGGAGAGTATTGCTTTTCCGCTGATATCATCAGGTGCATTTGGATATCCCAGAGATAGGGCAATAAGTACTGCAATTTCTGTAATCGGGGAATTCCTGTTGAATAATGAAATGACGGTTTACCTGGTGGTATATGATAGGGCGGCATTCACGCTGTCAGAGAAGCTTTTTTCATCTATAAAGCAATATATAGATGACAGGTACATAGAAGAGCATCCTGCTTACAGATATAACAGGGTAGAAGAGCTCCACGACCTGAGAGAATATTCTGCAGAAGAGCCAATGTTTTCGTCCATTGATGCACTTGTTCCAATAAGAAAGAAAAAACGCAGTCTTAACGATCTTGTTAAGCACATGGATGAAACTTTCTCGCAGATGCTGCTGCGTTTGATTGATGAAAAAGGAATGACAGATTCGCAGACATATAAAAAAGCCAATATAGACCGGAAACTGTTTTCCAAGATCCGGAATGATATAAATTACAAGCCGAGTAAACCCACCGCTATAGCCTTTGCCATAGCATTGGGGCTGAACCTTGATGAGACAAAAGACCTTCTGCTTAAAGCTGGCTTTGCACTTTCTCACAGCAGTAAATTCGATATTATCATTCAATACTTCATCGAAGAAGGAAATTACAATATTTTTGAGATTAATGAAGCTTTGTTTGCTTTTGACCAAAGTCTGCTGGGAGTTTAGTAAATTGTCGCTTTTCATGCGACCGAACAGTAAATACGAAATGTTATCCTTGAGTCATAGTAAATGATGATTGGGAGGATAACAGGATGAAAAAAGATTTAACAGAATTAGTCTTAATTCTTGACAGAAGCGGTTCCATGAGCGGCCTTGAAAGTGATACCATTGGCGGTTATAATGCCATGCTTGAAAAACAGAAAAAGGAGCCTGGCGAAGCGATTATAACCACTGTTTTGTTTGATGACATGTACGAGCTGCTGCATGATCGGATAAATCTTCGAGGAATAGCTCCCATCACAGACAAGGAGTATTACGTGAGGGGCAATACCGCATTGTTGGATGCAGTAGGCAAAACAATAAATAAGATAGGAAATGTCCAGAAGCATACAGCCGAAGCTGAACGGGCCGGGCATGTAATGTTCGTTATAACCACGGATGGAATGGAAAATGCCAGCCGTGAATTTAGCTACGAAAAAGTACGCCGGATGATTGAACATCAAAAAGACAAGTATGGCTGGGAATTTATTTTTCTAGGCGCAAACATCGATGCTGTTGCCACTGCCGAGCGTTTTGGCATAGAGAAAGACCGGGCAACAAATTATAACGCCGATCGTGAGGGTACTTTACTCAATTATGAAGTTATCAGTGAAACCGTAAGTTGTTTACGCGCCAGCCGCGCTATATCGGAAAACTGGAAGGATCGTATTGATGAAGATTTTAAGAAGCGCGGAGGCAGGATTTAGTAGAACATAAAAACCCTGAGGCACTGTGTTTAAGAATTCCTTTTTGTTTTAAATTGTGTGATAAATGGAATTAATAATGCGTGGAGCAAACAATAACAGGAGTATTACTTTATGAATAGAAGGTGAATAGAAATGAATTTACCAATAGAAAAACAAGAAGAGCTGCTAAGAGCATTAAGAGCCCGTTTTGAGAAAAACATGAATCGCCATGAAGGTCTTGCATGGAAGAAAATACAAACAAAGTTGGAAGCGAATCCCGACAAACTGTGGTCCCTTTATGAGATGGAAAGAACAGGTGGAGAACCGGATGTTGTTGGTTTTGATGAAAAGTCAGGCGAATACATTTTTTATGATTGTTCACAGGAAAGCCCTAAAGGTCGCAGAAGCCTTTGCTATGACCGTGAGGCTCTTGAGTCAAGGAAAGAAAACAAACCGGAAAACAGCGTTATTGATATGGCTGGTGCCATGGGTATTGAGCTTTTAACGGAAGAAGAATATCGGGATTTGCAGAAACTTGGAAAGTATGACACTAAAACATCGAGTTGGCTAAGGACACCTTCTGATATCAGAAAACTTGGCGGCGCCATCTTTGGTGATTTTCGTTACGGCAATGTCTTCGTGTATCACAACGGTGCAGAATCCTACTATGCCTCCAGAGGGTTCCGCGGGTCTTTGAGGGTCTGAATTTTGCTCGGATAGCATATAATAGGCGATGATAGCTATACTAAATGAGCAGTTCAAGCCGGATTACCTTGAATTTTTCAGCAGTGTGCAGGTAATCCGGCAGAGAAGGTGACCAAACTAAACCGACCTAAACCAGCAGATCCTTCTTCCGATACTGGAGCCATGCGGCGACAGTGCATCCGATGATCACAGAGCCTCCAACAATCCATTCTGCCGGTAAGATGCCTTCTGTCATCAGTTTATTCGTCTTTATCCAGTCCATCGGTGAAAACCATATGAGAAAGTCAAGGGAAGGAATGACTGCCGAACAAACACCAATGATGAAGGTGCCGAATACGATACCGATCGCAATTCCTCCCATACCTTTACCGCTTCGCAATAGCGCAGAGATCAGAATGCCGACAGCCGAAAAGACGATACCGACAAAAAGGATACTGCCGTACAAAATGAGAGCTTCTTCTACTGCTTCTCCAAAAGTATAATCAGTAACCTGCAAATATCCGGCAACAGTTACGACAATGTACGTGCCGAGCATGATCAGACAGGAAACAAGGTGAGCAAGGCCCTTTTGATAGAATATTTCCCAGCGTGAGACTGGTTTTGAGCCCAAGTATTCAATGGTACCGTCAGCTTCCTCTTTGGACAGAAGTCCTACTGCACGTTGGGTAATCACAACCATCACGGCGAGGGTGATAAACTGCAGTGCATAGCCAAAATAGTTCGTTATAATTGTAAAGTCCATCATTTGGGTAAGCCCTAACGCTTCCAGCAAGGCGGGATCGATACCCTCCAGTTTGGCTCCGGCAAGCGCTTTCATAGACTCCGTCTGCATAGAAGGGAAAAATATCAGCATAAAATATATTACGCCGCATATGGATACTGTGCTCATAATGATGCTTTTACGAAGATTTCTCAGCTCAAGAAAAAATACATTCATGATTTGCCCTCCTTTCCGTATAAATCCCAAAAACGTTCTTCGATGCTCTCTGTTTCCACTGTAAAGTCTTCAGGCGAGAGCATGGATAATGCTGCGATAATGCTTCTGCTGTCAGATGCGGTACGGAACACACGGCGGCCTTGTTCCTGTTTCAGTAATTCCCAGCCTTCCGGTAACACGGTGCCGCCGCCTGTAACTTCGATTAATTTTCTCGGTACAGCGGTTTCTTTTAAGTCTGAAACGGCGATGATGGAGCCGTCCTTGATAAATGCCACACGGTCACAATACTCCTGAACTTCTGCGAGGTTATGGCTTGAGAGAAGTACGGTAACACCATCGGCAGTTATTCGCCTGAGCTCCTCAAACAGCACTTTCTGCATGATGGGGTCAAGACCGCTGGTAGGCTCATCAAGAATGATCACTTTTGGTCTTGGGGCCAGTGCGCAGATCACAGAAACCTTTTTTTTGTTACCGGTGGAAAGCTCTCGAAACTGCTTTGTTATATCCAGGTCAAATAACCGGGATAGGCGTTTCGACTCACTCTGCACCGATTGCCCGTAAAAGCTGTCGTTGCGTTTCAGCAATTCACTGACACGCATATTCTCATAGAGCCGCACATCACTTGGAACATAGCCGGTAAATGCCTTTATTTCCTTTGAGTGCATTGAGCAGTCCAGACCGCATATGGATGCTGAACCGCTGCTTGCGAATATAAAGCCCATCAGCGTTCTGATGGTTGTAGACTTGCCCGCTCCATTGGGGCCGACAAATCCGAAAATCTCACCTTCTTTTACTGAAAAGGTCACATCCTTTATACCGATGTGCTTACCGTAATTCTTCTGTAAATGGTTAATTTGAATAACCGACATCGCTTACACCTCTCTTTCTGGTTTTTTGTTTCGAAACTGATCCAGTTTGCGGTTAAGATATTTTGTCTCCCTATGAAGCTCAAGATAATAGCTAAGTATCATGAATAGCATTCCGATAATCTCAAATGCAATGAACGCAGGAAAGCACCAGGCGGGAAACAACTTAAACCATTGAAAAACGAGCCCAAACAGTAATGTGATAAAGGCTCCGGAAATAATCCAAAGAGCACACCTGATACGGGTGAACTTTTCTGGCGGGATAACAGCTTGCTGCAGCAATCCGATAAAGAAGCAGGCAAATAACATTTCCAATGCGGTGAAAAAGTCCAACGAGACTGTTGTTCCATTGAAGATCAGGTCGAAGAAAAGAAATATGATTACATGCATTGTAAAAAATACACCCATCGTAAATTTAGCTTTTGTAATCCATGTATACAATTGGGCATATCCGCTGTTTTCGAAATTGTTTTTGTTCATGTCCATTCTTCCTTTCATTCCAGAATTCCAAGCTTTTCTTTCATGCTTTGGACATAGTGACGTGATACGATAAGCCGTTCGTGGTTTTTCAGCGTAATCTCAATACGGCTGTTTGGGAGGCT
>JAEZLF010000138.1 GCA_023435925.1 Bacillota bacterium | reverse complement strand
AACGCCTGATTGACAAGCTTTCTTGCTGGGATTCCAAATGAAATGTTACTCAGGCCGCAGGCGATGTGTGCTTCAGGGAATTCCTGCTTAACCTTGCGTATGGTCTCAATAGCGACGGTTCCGTAGTGGGAACCTGTACCGATAGGCCTGACCATGGGGTCAATATAGATATCTTCGAGCTTAACCCCTTCCTTTGTCAGCTTTTCAATCAGCCTTTCTGCAATGATAACCCTGTCTTCAATGGTTTCAGGCATACCCTTGTCATCCATACACAATGCGATAATTCCGGTATTGTACTTAGTGATCAATGGCATAACGGCATTAAACCTTTTGGATTCATCGGTAATGGAATTTATGATTGGTTTGCCGTTTTTTGTAGCTTTCAGGCCGGCTTCAAGAGCTAAGGGATTGGGTGAATCAATAGCAAGTGGTGTGTCGACTACTTCTTCTACCGTTTTGACAAGCCATTCAACTCTCTCCGGCTCATCATTAAGAAACATGCCTGCATTGATATCAATAAAGCTTGCACCGGCTTCGGTCTGTCTTTTTGCCAAATCCTGTATGGCAGCTGTGTCATAGTTTTCCATGGCAGGTCTGATAGCCTTTAGGCTACTGTTGATTTTTTCACCGATAATGATCATTAAAAAATCCTCCTCATAAGAACTTCATCATGCTGGTTTCTGAGTTTATTATAGGATAACATCCGTTTGTAAACAATACTTTTATCGTCGATAAAAAGGCGTGTGAACGAAGTTGTCTATGATTTTATAAAAATATTGATTTATTACAAGAGGTACCTTTCTTTTTTTAATACAATAAAATCACGGGTGAATATGGGGCGGAGGGGGATATAAATTGGAAATGGAAACGAATCTGGTCAAAGGATATATTGCTGCATACAGGCTTGCCTGCGAAGAGCTTGCGAAAAAAAGCCCTGCTCAGGTATGTATGAATGCGGCGGTTACCTTCAACACACTGGATGAGTTATTTCAAATCAAGTACTTGGGAAAGGTTTATTATGTAAACTGGAGAACGGGAGCCGTCACATTAGATGGATCTGATGAAGAAGTAACAGCATCGGTGAAGGTTTTACTGCTTCATTATCTACTAAACGCAAGTGACAGACCGCTGTCAGGAAAACTAATCTCCTTTCGTGAGTTGAAAAACGGGGCGTCTATTTATTATCCCAATTTTTATAAAAGAGCTATTTTACCCTTGATCAAGACCTTTGGACATTGTATTGAGAATTTACAAAAAGCATCAGCGGAATTGGGCGGGGTGAAGGATCAATATGGGCATGCCAGCACGACAGTGAAGGTATTGCCTATGGTCCCTGTAACTTACGTGCTGTGGGAAGGCGAAGAGGATGTTCCAGCATCAGGAACGATTTTGTTCGACGAGTCCGTCGAATATTTCCTTCCGGCTGAGGATATTGTATGTGCAGGAAGCTTTGGTGTCTATGAGTTAATGAAGGTAAAGCTCGGCTAAAAAATTAGTTCCGCTTCATTTACGGGGAATGGAGCGTTTAGTGTAGTTCCCCGTGAATGATTAGCGGAAGTTGTTTTTTAACGATGCTAAAGCACACAAAATAAAATTGTGAGTCATTAGAAATGGGTGATAAGAATGAAAATTGCTGTATCAGGTAAAGGCGGTGTTGGCAAGACCACCATATCGGCAAATCTGGCCAAATTGTTCGCCGGTGAAGGCTATAAAGTATATGCTGTGGATGCGGATCCTGACAGTAGTCTGGGATTGAGTCTTGGCATTGATGAGGATGAACTGAGTCATATTAAGCCGATGATTGAAATGGAAGAGATGATCGGTGAGATTACCGGTGACGGAGCTATTTATACATTGAATCCACTTGTAAACGATATCGCTGATAAGTTCAGCATTGATGTAAATGGTATAAAGTTTTTACGTATGGGGGGTGTCAAACAAGGAGGATCTGCCTGCTATTGCCGTGAGAATACCTTTTTACGGGCAGTGGTAAATTCACTTTTGCTGGACACAAAGGATGTAGTCATTCTGGATATGGGAGCGGGAATCGAACACCTTACCAGGGGAACTGCTCAGGGGGTAGACATCATGCTGATTGTAACAGAACCCGGAAAATCCAGTGTTCAGACAGCAAGAGTTGTTGAAAAGCTGGCAAAGGAAGTAGCAGTGAAAGACATCCGGTTTATTGCAAACAAGATAAGAAATAAAAAGGAAGAAGCTTTTATTAAGGAAAACTTTAATGAGCAGGAGCTTCTGGGGATGGTACATTTTGATGAGGCAATCAGTGAGAAATCTATGGGAACAGTGACAGCAGAGAACGCAGCTGTGATTGACAATCCGGAAATAGAAGGAATTCTCAGGAAGCTGGTTATTTAAGAAAGATCATGGTAAGAGATTTTAAGTGTTAATGATAAACAATAATACTAGAAAACGGGGGAAAAGTGATGTCAATAAAAGAATTCGATTGCAGTACATGCAGAACAGTCGATCCAGCGGCTCAAGAAATGCTGGCAGCAGCAGCTGAAGCGAATATTACGACAGCTTGGGATAGGTATAAGGCACAGCAGCCGCAATGTAAGTTTGGTAATACCGGAGTATGCTGCAGAATCTGTATTCAGGGACCTTGCAGGATCATACCTTCAAAGCCGGGTCAAGACAGAGGAATTTGCGGCGCAAGCGTTTATACAATCGTAGCGAGAAACATTGTAAGGTACATGGCAGGCGGTGCATCGGCTCACTCCGACCACGGAAGAGAGATTGCATATACGCTTAAAGCTACTGCGGAAGGTCATGCTCCGGATTATAAGATTACCGATAAGGAAAAGCTTCTCAGGGTAGCTAAAAAGGTGGGCATTGAAACGGAAGGCAGAGAAATCAATGACATCGCAAGAGATGTTGCCATCAAGGCTCTGGAGGATTTTGGAAAGTACGATTCAGAACCTTGCACATGGCTTACTACCAATATAGATGAAGAAAGAAGGCAGAAATTCGAAAAAACAACCATTGCCCCGACAGCTATTGACAGATCGATCGCACAGCTGCTTCATCAGACTCATGTTGGAACCGATGCGGATCCCGTTAATATCATTTTCGGCGGTCTTCGTGCTGCGTTGGCGGACTTTACCGGCATGAGCCTAGCTACCGATATTACCGACATTTTGTTCGGAACTCCGGAGCCGGTTATTACAGAGGCAAACCTGGGTGTTCTGGAGCCGGAAAAGGTTAACATTGCTGTTCACGGACACAATCCTCTCCTTTCTCAAATGGTTGTTTATGCAGCCAGAGAGCTGGAACAGGAAGCGATCGCAGCAGGCGCAAAGGGTATTAAACTGGTTGGTATCTGCTGTACAGGAAATGAAGTGCTGATGCGTGAAGGGGTACCGACTGCAGCAAACTTTGGTTCACAGGAACTGGTTATCATGACCGGTGTTCTGGATGCGATGATCATGGACGTTCAGTGTATTGCACCGGGTGTCAAGGATCTGTGTAACTGTTTCCATACTCACCTGATCTCTACCTCAAATATTTCGAAGGTACCTGGTTCATACCATGTGGCCTTCAATGAGGCTACAGCGATGGAGGATGCGAAAAAAATCATCCGACATGCCATCGAATGCTATAAAAACAGAAAGCCTGAGCTGGTACACATTCCCAACTTTAAAAAGCAGGTTGTCGGCGGATTCAGCTTTGAAGCAATGATGAAGCTGTTTGCCAACATCAATCCCGATTCTCCGATCAGTGTATTGAACGACGCAATCCTGGCTGGTGAGATTAAAGGTGTTTGCGCATTTGCAGGATGTAATAACCAGAAGGTGATTCATGACAACGCTACCATCGAAATTGCCAAGGAACTGGCAAAGAACGATGTATTCATGGTATCCACAGGCTGTGCCGCCGGTGCGTTTGCGAAAGCAGGCTTACTCTCCTCCGAGGGTGTGAACGCTTATGCCGGCCCTGGTCTGAAGAAATTTATCAAGAGGCTTGAAGATAAATCAGGTTTGAATGCAGGATTGCCACTGGTATTCCACATGGGTTCCTGTGTCGACAACAGCAGAATTCAGAACTTGTGGTCCGCGATGGCAGAACAGCTTGGCATCACAGTTCCACAGCTTCCGTTTGTGGCAAGTGCTCCTGAAGCCATGTCTGAAAAGGCAATTTCCATCGGCTCATGGGTCATTTCCATGGGTATTCCCTGCCATGTTGGTGTTATGCCGCCGCTGGAAGGCAGCGAGCTTGTTTACGGAATTACGACACAGATTGCAAGAGACGTGTTCGGTGGATATTTCATATTTGATTCCGATCCTGCAAGTGCCGCTCAGAAGATTTTGGAGAGAATCGAAAAGAGAGCATGGAAGCTGAAGGTCCACCAGCAGACTGCAGAAAAATATAACAGTGAGCTTGCAAAAGTTTACGAAGGTTAATAGGAGGAGAGAGATGGCTAATCATTTATACAAACAAGCTTTTGACGGAGCAGTTATTGCTGCCAGCTATGCAGAAATACTATTGAACCAGGCGATAAAGGAATATGGGGAAGATACACCTGTCTGTTATCCCGATACGGCATATAAGCTTCCTGTCATCACTGCATTAAGCGGTGAAGAGGTAAAAACGCTGAAGGATCTGCCTCCGATTTTGAACAGATTGAGAGCGGCAAATATTAAAGAAGATTTGACCATTGAAGGTGCGAAGGCAAACGGCGAAGCTGTTTTGTATGCAGCAGAAATTATTGAAGCTCTCAGGTATCTGAATGGACAGAAGCCTCATGTCAACCCTTGGACAGGATTCCTGACGGACCCGATTTTGAGGAAATTCGGAATACAGCTTGTTGATTTTACCATCCCCGGTGTTGCTGTAATCGTAGGCAAGGCTAAAGACAGTAAAGCTGCGGCCAAGCTGGTTCAGGAGCTTCAAAGCAAAGGTATCATGCTGATGCTTTGCAATGAGATCATTGAACAGCTTTTGGAAGAAAATGTGAAACTGGGTATTGATTATATTGCATTCCCTCTAGGGAACTTTACACAGGTGATACATGCTGTCAACTTTGCTTTGAGAGCAGGGCTTGCCTTTGGTGGAATTGCTCCGGGCAGTAAGGAAGCGCAACTGGATTATCAGAAAAAGCGTGTAAGGGCATTTGTTCTTGCATTGGGCGAACAGGATGAAGTTAGGGTAGCCGCTGAATTCGGAGCAATGTTTTTGGGACACCCGACCATCACTGACCAGCCTGTGGCGGAAGAAGTACCGGACTGGTATGTATCACAACCCGATTATGATAAAATCGTTGCCACGGCTCTTGAACTCAGAGGAATCAAACTGAAAATTGTGGACATTCCCGTTCCTGTTACGATTGGTCCTGCTTTCGAAGGCGAGACCATCAGAAAGGCAGACGCCTATGTGGAGTTCGGAGGCGGAAGGACAACAGCATTTGAACTTGTCAAAATGGTGGATTCTGATGAGATCGAGGATGGAAAAATTACTGTAATAGGACCTGAAATCGACGATGTCGAAGAAGGCGCCAAGCTTCCGTTAGGCATTTATGTCAAAATCTACGGAAGAAAAATGCAAAAAGACTTTGAAAGCGTTCTGGAAAGAAGAGTTCATTACTTTGTGAATTATGGCGAAGGGCTTTGGCATGTTGCCCAGAGAGATCTCTGCTGGCTGAGAATCAGTAAGGATGCTCATGCAAAGGGCTTTAAAATCAAGCATTTCGGTGAAATACTAATCGCTAAGTTTAAGTCAGAATTCCCTGCAATCGTTGACCGTGTTGAGGTTGTTATTTACACAGATAAGAACCAGGTTGAAGAAAAGATCAAAGAGGCAAGGGCTAGTTATGCAGAAAGAGATGAAAGACTGAGGGGCCTGACAGATGAATCCGTAGAAGAATTCTACTCCTGTACGCTTTGTCAGTCCTTTGCACCAAACCATGTTTGCGTTGTTACACCTGAGCGTGTAGGCCTTTGCGGCGCCGTAAGCTGGCTGGATGCGAAAGCTTCCTTTGAAATTACTCCGACAGGCCCGAATCAGCCGATTCTGAAGGAAACAGCAGTTGATGAAGAAAAGGGTATCTGGAAGAGCGTAAATGACTTTGTGTTGACAGCTTCCCACAAGAGCTTGGAGGAAGTTGCACTTTACACACTGATGGAGCTTCCGATGACTTCCTGCGGCTGCTTTGAAGCTATTATGGCCATCGTGCCTGAAGCAAACGGCTTGATGATCACTACCAGAGAACATTCCGGAATGACTCCATGCGGTATGACCTTCTCAACGCTTGCAGGATCAGTTGGCGGCGGAGTTCAGTCACCTGGCTTCATGGGTATCGGCAAGAGATATGTTGTCAGCAAAAAGTTTATAAAGGCTGACGGCGGATTGGCAAGAATTGTTTGGATGCCGAAGGAATTAAAGGATTTCCTGAGAGAAGATTTTGTGAAAAGAAGTGTTGAAGAAGGACTCGGAGAGGACTTCATCGATAAAATCGCAGACGAAAGTGTCGGGACTGAAACGGAAGACATTCTACCGTTCCTTGAAGAGAAAGGCCACCCCGCGCTGACGATGGATTCATTATTTTAAGAGGTGAGGGGATACACCTCAGCAGGAGGTAGTGCTTCGGGGCCCGAGGTATGTCCCCTTTTGAATGGCAATAAGACACACTGGACAAGGAAATGGGACGCTTCTGCAAATACCATAGCCAGGAAGCTTCCCCGATCTGAAAGTCCGGAGGCTCGGGATCAGCAAAACATATATATTAAATTAAGGAGATGTATATAAAATGGCATTAACAGGCTTGGACATTTTCAAACTATTACCAAAGAAAAACTGTAAAGAGTGTGGGCAGCCAACTTGTCTTGCATTTGCAATGCAGCTGGCATCGGCGAAACCATCGCTGGATAAATGCCCCTATGTTTCGGAAGAAGCTAAAGAAACTTTAGGGGGAGCGGCAGCACCGCCGATTAAGCTTGTCAAGGTTGGAAAATCAGGCTTTGAGCGCGAAATGGGCGATGAAGTGGTTCTTTTCAGACATGATAAAGCATTCTATCACCCGACCTGTATCGCAATTGAAATATCCGACAAGCTGACAGGTGCTGATTTAGAAGCAAAAATTGAAAAGGTAAATTCACTTTCTTTTGAGAGAGTAGGACAAAACGTTTCAATTGATATGATGGCTGTCAGAAACGATTCAGGAAATGCCGATACCTTTGCACAGGCAGTAAAAGCAGTTGCAGACAAGACCTGCTTTGCAACCGTGCTGATCAGTGAAGATCCTGTGGCGATGGAAAAGGCACTGGAAGTGATCGGAGATTCCAAACCATTGATTTATGCCGCTACAGAAGCGAATTATGAAAAAATGGTCGAGCTTGCTAAAAAATATGCCTGCCCTCTTGCAGTAAAAGGAGACGGACTGGAATCTACAGCAGCACTGGTTGAGAAAATTGCTGCCTCCTATAAGGAACTGGTTATTGACACAGGTTCGAGACAGATGTCTCAAGCACTGGCTGAAATCACGCAGACAAGAAGACTTTCCACAAAGAAAAAATTCAGGCCTTTCGGATATCCTGTTATTGCATTTACTACCTCGGAGGATCCGAGAGAGGAAGTCATGGAAGCATCTGTGCTTATTTCTAAATATGCCAGCTGCGTTGTCATGAAGGCGGACGAAAAGTCTCAGATTCTGCCGTTGACAGCATTGAGAATGAACCTTTACACGGATCCGCAGAAACCAAGCCAGGTGGAACCCAAGGTATATGAAATCGGCGCGGTAACGAAGGATTCACCGGTTTATGTAACAACAAACTTCTCGTTGACTTACTATACGGTTGAGGGTGAGATTTCAGGCAGCAAGATTCCTTCCTATATTATATCCTGCCCCACCGACGGAACTTCCGTACTGACTGCATGGGCATCGGGTAAATTCACTGGTGAGAAGATAGCTGAATTTATTAAAGCGTGCGGCATTGAGGACATGGTAAATCACAGAAATATCGTTATACCAGGTTATGTAGCAGTGCTCAAAGGTGCTCTCGAAGAAAAATCCGGCTGGAACGTAACCGTTGGACCGGCTGAAGCTTCGGGCTTGCCGGCGTTTGCAAAAGCTCACTTTGCATAACATGATGAAATGCGAGTTAATGTCGGATTCATTTAGGCTGCATAGTCGAGCAGCAGCTTTAGCTTGCGACCAGCCTCGGCATAAACGTTTAGCTTAAATTAAAGGATGGAGTCAATGAACAAATACCAGGTAACAATACTGCCTGAAAACATAATAGTGGATGTAGCAAAGGGTACCAGCCTGTTGAGTGCGGCAAAAAGCGCAGGGATTGATATCACCAGTCCCTGCGGTGGGCGTGGAACATGTGGAAAATGTGCTGTTAAGCTCATTGACGGATCATGCGACATGCAAAACGAGGCACATCTGACACAAGAACTGAAAGAGGCGGGATATGTTCTTGCCTGTCAGGTTCAGGTGACAGGAGACATGGTTATTGAGGTACCCCATTCTTCAAGGCTTACGAAGCACAAGGTGGTCATGTCTGGTCAAAAGACACGGTTCAGCAAAGAGAATGATTATCTGTCTAAACACAAGATGAGTCCCTTATGCAGAAAATATTTTATTGAGCTTGACGAGCCCAGTCTATCCGATAGTTTAAACGATCTGGACAGGCTCAGGACAGCACTCATTAAAATCTATGGTTTCAGCAATTTGCATATTGGTCTCGAATGCATCAGAAATCTTCCGGAGATCATCAGAAAAGGCCATTGGCAGCTGACGGCTACCATTGCTGAAATGGATGGAAGATATGAAATGATTGATCTGGAACCGGGCAAGTCACTAAAACCTGCGTATGGATTGGCTGTTGATCTGGGAACCACAACGGTTGCGGTAAGTCTCGTGGACCTGGATAAAGGTATGATCCTTGATAAGGCAGGCACCTACAACAAACAAGCGGCTTATGGCTCTGATGTCATTTCAAGAATTGTTTATGCCGACGATAACCGGCATGGGATAGAAACGCTGAAACAGGCAGCTGTCAGCACCATCAATGAACTAATTGAAGAGCTTTTGGAGAAAAGCGGATTGGACCGGAAGGACATTTCTGTAATGGTGTTGGGCGGCAATACGGTGATGACTCATATGTTTCTGGGAGTGACAGCATCCTATTTGCGGCTGGAACCTTATGTGCCGGGTGCTGTTCGGTTTCCTGATGTCAAAGCAGGTCAAGTAGGCATCCGGATACATCCTGAAGCTCCGGTGGTAACCATACCATCCGTTGCAAGCTATGTAGGCGGGGATATCACCGCAGGTGTTCTGGCTACGATGATGAGCCACTCTGAAAAGCTGACTTTGTTCATTGACATCGGGACCAACGGAGAACTTGTGCTTGGTAATGACGAATGGCTCGTCACATGCTCCTGTTCGGCTGGGCCGGCTTTTGAAGGCTCCGGTATCAGCTGTGGAATGAGGGCGATGGATGGAGCCATAGATACAATAGAAATTGATCATGAAAACTTTGATGTGAAGTGCAGAACCATTGGAGGTATAAAACCAATGGGTATTTGCGGCTCCGGGCTGATTTATTCTTTGTCGGAGATGATGGAGGCAGGTATCATCGACAGAGCCGGAAAGATCATCGACAAAATTTCTTCGTCCAGAATAAGAAGAGGTCATGAAGGAATGGAGTATGTTCTGGCTTTCGCGAAGGATAGCGGAAGCGGACAGGACATTGTGATAACGGAAAGTGACATTAAGAATCTACTCAGAGCAAAAGGTGCAATTTTCGCAGGGATCAGAACCATGCTTCATGAGGTGCAGTTAGATGTTGAAAGCATAGAAAGAGTATATATTGCAGGTGGGTTCGGGAACTATATTAATATACCGGATGCCATAAGCATCGGACTGTTGCCGGATTTGCCGGAGGACCGGTATGAGTTTGTCGGAAACAGCTGCATTCAGGGTGCCGTGCTGGTACTTCTTTGCAAGGATGCCTTCACTGAAGCAGTAGAAATTGCCGGCAAGATGACATACCTCGAGCTTTCTGCGGGGAACCTTTTCATGGAGGAATTTGTTTCTGCACTTTTTATTCCCCACACAGACCTCGGACTTTTCGGAAAGAGATGGGACACGAAGGAAAGGAGTGATTGATATGGCTGTACAAATAGCAGTAGCAGGAAAAGGCGGCACAGGTAAGACGTCCTTTTGTGCATTACTGATCAGGTACTTGACGGAAAAGGGAAAAGTGCCGGTTCTGGCGGTGGACGCAGATGCAAATGCGAACCTGAATGAGGCTTTGGGACTTGAGATCGAGAGCGATACCGTATCCGAGCTGATTGCAAAGACCAAGGATCTCCATGGCATCCCGGAAGGTATGTCACAGGAAACTTATATAGAGTATAAATTAAATGCTTCTCTGGCAGAAGGAAAGAATGTGGATCTGCTGGTAATGGGCGGACCCGAAGGCCCCGGCTGCTTTTGCTTCCCGAACAATCTGCTTCGAAAGTATCTGGATAACCTGACACGAAGCTATCAGTATATCGTTTTGGACAATGAAGCAGGTTTGGAACATATCAGCAGGCGTACGACCCAGGATGTGGATTATCTGTTTGTTGTCAGTGACAGCTCTGCCAGGTCCATACGTTCTGCCGGAAGAGTAAAGAAGCTTTTGGCAGAAATAAAGACGAAGGTCATCAAGGTCTATCTGATCGTTACAAAAGCAACGGAAGAGGATATTGAAAACCTGAGGGATGAGATCGATAAAACAGGGTTGGAGCTGATTGGCATTGTGCCAAACGATCCTATGATAACGCAGTTCGATATAAAAAGCAGACCGTTGTTTGAGCTTCCATCCGATTCACCGGCAGTTACAGCGGTCACTGAGATTTTGGATAGATTGAAGATATAAATATTTGTTAGTTAAGAACTTATTTGAAAGGGGATAAAAGATATGCCTGTACAGGTTATAAAAGACAGGAATCCGAGCAAAATTGCAGCAGTAACTTTAGGTGCCACGAAGGAAGAAGGCGGAACGAGAACGCATACGTTAACGGTTGGAGGAGCGGCTTGTCTGCCATTCCTGCATTTTGAAGGTGAAGTGCCCAACAGACCGGTTATTGCCATGGAGGTCATTGACAGGGTGCCGGTGGAATGGAATGATGAATTAAAGAAGCCTTTTGCAGATGTGCTGGATAATCCGGCTGCATGGGCAAAGAAGTGCGTCGACGAGTTTAAAGCCGACATGATATTCCTCAGACTGCAAGGTGCAGATCCTGAATTAGGAAACCGTTCAGCCGAAGAATGTATTCAGACAGTCAAAGATGTACTTGGGGCGGTTGGCGTTCCTCTGGCAGTTGTCGGATGCGGCATAGACGAAGTGGACAACACCGTTATCGCAGCAGTAGCAGAAGCATGTGCAGGAGAAAATCTGCTGCTGGGTTTTGCATCACAGGAAAACTATAACACTATCGTTGCAGCTTGCATGGTTCACAAACATACTGTCATCGCCCAATCACCTTTGGATATTAATATCTGCAAGCAGCTGAACATACTCATCAATGAGATGGGGCTTCCGCTGAACAAAATTATCATTGACCCCAGTATTGGTGGTCTTGGATACGGAATCGAATACTCCTATTCGATTGGAGAGAGAAGCAGACTGGGAGGATTGCAGGGTGATAAAATGCTGGCAATGCCTGTTTTAGGTACGGTAGGCTATGAAGCGTGGAAAGCAAAGGAAGCTATCGTTGAAGAAGCAGAATTCCCGGGCTGGGGAAATCAGGAGGAACGTGGAATACTTTGGGAAGCAACTACCGCTGCAGCATTATTGCAATCCGGACTGGATATGCTTGTTATGAAACACCCTGAGGCAGTAAAGCTGGTTCAGAAGAATATCGATGAATTAATGGTAAAAAGCAACCTGTAAAAGCGACAAAAAATATTGAGGGTGAGGTAATGATATGGAAATTATCGGCGAAAGAATTAATGGGATGTTTAAGGACATCAAGGCAGGCATCATAGCTCTTGACAAGAAACCGATCCAGGAATGGGCTGTCAAACAGACAGAGAACGGCGCAACATGGTTGGACATCAATACCGGAGCCAGTGCAGAGAATCAGATGGAAGCTATGAAATGGCTCATCAATACGGTGCAGGAGGTTGTTGATACCCCGTTGGCACTGGATTCAACAAACTACGATATTATTGAAGAAGGTTTAAAGTTATGCAAAAGACCTGCATTGATAAATTCATGCCATGCAGACAGATACAAGATCGAAAGAGTTTTCCCTATGGCAGTGAAATACAATGCAAAGGTGATTGGCCTGGCAATGAGTGAAGAATCCGGTATTCCAAAGACTGCCGACAACAGAGTTGCATTGGCGATGGAGCTTGTTGCGGCTGCTGATGAATTTGGCCTTCCGCTGGAGGATCTGTATATTGACCCCCTGATACTCCCTGTCAATGTTGCACAGGACCATGCGGTTGAAGCAATGGAGACTTTAAGACAGGTGAAGCTGTTGTCGGATCCTGCACCAAAGACTGTTGTGGGATTATCGAATGTATCCCAGAGATGCCAGAACAGAAAGCTGATCAACAGAACCATGCTGGTTATGCTGATGGCATGCGGTCTGGATGCTGCGATCGCTGATGCAAATGATGATGATCTGATGGAAGCTGCAGCGACAGCAAGGATTCTGATGAATAAGGAAATCTACTGTGATTCCTATGTAGATTTATTTAAGGCAAACAAATACTAAGTTTTTAAAGAATAACTTTATGGGTAAACAGTAAGGGACACGGGGACTTATGTATGGTTTCCATGTCCCTTTTGCTTTATCAAATGCTTGCGGCGCGATACACAAAACGTATAAGGAAGGTGCTAAAACGCGGTTTGGCGCACAATTCGCGCAAGCGCATTGAATGCAGGAATCGTACATACAATACGTTTGTTTGAGTATAGGAATTATATTTTTTGTGGATAGAAGGAGAAGAATTTGTGGATCTGTTAACACTAAGAAAGTCTATGGAAGCTCAAAATTACATTTTTGACGAGGAACTGCTGATCACCCTTCATGTTGCTCTAAAGCTCGGAAAACCGTTGCTGATTGAAGGCGCTGCAGGCGTTGGAAAGACGGAGATTGCCAAGGTGCTTTCAGCAATAAACGGAGTTGAATTGATCCGGCTTCAGTGCTATTCCGGACTGGATGAATCCAAGGCTCTCTATGAGTGGAATTATCAAAAACAACTACTGAGTATACAGATTGGATCAGTTTGCAGCAAGGATAGCGATAGGAATCAGACTGCTCTGGATAGCCTTTTCACAAGGGAATACCTGCTGGAAAGACCTCTTCTCAGATCCATTAACAGCGAAATACGTACCGTTCTTCTGATTGATGAGGTGGATAAAACAGATGAGGAGTTCGAAGCGTTTCTGCTGGAACTGTTATCGGACTTTCAGATATCCATTCCCGAGCTAGGAACAATCTCTGCCAAAAGCAGGCCGGTGGTAATACTGACCAGCAACAACAGCCGTCAGCTTTCTGATGCATTGAGAAGAAGATGTGCCTACCTATTTATTGATTATCCTACGGTTGAAAAGGAAATGAAGATCATAAATGCCAGGTTGAGCGGTGTGCCGGAAAGATTGGCAAAAGAAGCAGCAGAGGCAGTTTCATTTCTTAGGGAGAATGAAAGGATTTTTAAGAAGCCCTCCATTGCAGAGACATTGGACTGGGTGGCCGCATTGATGGCGATCAACAAAAAGTCACTGGATGAGGATGGTTTGGAAAAGACGCTGGGATTTCTTCTTAAAAACCGGGAAGATCAGCAGGAGCTGTGGAAGGATGAGAAAGTAAATGCAATCTTTTCTGAAAAACATCGTTGAATTTATTGGCGTTTTACGGGCTTCCGGCGTAAGAGTGAGTCATTCCGAGTCTATCGATGCCATCCGGGCCCTGGATGCGGTTAATTTACTAAACAAGGATGAAGTGCGGATTGCCTTGTCTGCATGTCTTGCCAAAAATGAGGAAGACCGAAAGGTATTTGCAGCGGCGTTTGACCGATTCTTCGTCGATGTGGAGCTGCGGGCTGAGCATATTCAAACCATACGATCCGATATGGAGCAAAAGATGAAGGAGATCAACGAAACGGCTTCTGAATTGAAATTTCGGGACGAGAGTATTGATTTGGATGATACACTGAAGGAAGTATATGCGGCTTTGCCTGAAAATGAAAAGCAAAGCATTCGGGAGTTTTTGGACAAAACAACTTCAGGAAAGAATGTGGGGGAGAATTTCAAACCTATTGTGGAGTCCATCGTGCAAAGCAAGCTGAAAAGCATGAAAAACAGGTATTCTGATGAAGTGTCAGCTTTGGCTGATTTGCACGGAAGCATTGCATCGGAGGCGGGAATTATGGCAGGCGAAGTGAAGGATACCATTCGTCAGGAAAACCAGCTTCTGCATAAAAATCTCGGCAAAATGACGGAGCAGGATATCCCGGGAGTGATCAGGCTGATTGAAGCTATGACAGAACGCCTGGTAAAAAATATGGCGCGGAAGAAGAAAAACTCCAGCAAAAAAGCGCGGCTTGATTTCAGCAAAACCATCAACCGAAGCCTTTCCACAGGAGGTGTGCCGTTCACACTGAAGTATAGGCGCAAATCAAAACGCAAATACAAATACCTTGTACTATGTGATGTATCTGCGTCGATGCACCGGTTTTCCGGATTTGTCCTTCAATTTATTTCAGGAATCAACCTATCCTTATTCAATGCAGAGTGCTATATATTTTCTCAGGAAGCGGAGCACCTTAATCTGAATGGCTTCGGCAATGCCTTGAAATTTGAGGAGCAGATCATGAACAGCGCAGTTTGGAGAAAGGGTACAGACATGAGCAAAGCATTGGAGCATATCATACACGAAGATCATGCCGTTCTGAACTCTTCGGTGGTTGTCCTTATTGTCAGTGATGCCAAAACGATAAATCAGGAAAAGACACTGGAATATTTAAAGAAGATGGCCATGTCTGTGAAGAAAATGATCTGGCTCAATCCCATCCCGGAATCGGAATGGGAGAGCACACAAATGATTGAACGGTATCGAGAGGTTTGTCACATGATGGATTGCAGCACCCTTGATAAACTGCATCTAGCAGTCGCTGCAATTTAACCTTGTGCAGTAAGAAGTTCTCCGCTTCAAAGCTACCATGCTCACAATAGCCAAAAGCTAAAACAAATGTGGGGGATGAGTTACCATCTCAACGTTTTCTGACACATGGGAAAACAGCGGGACTGTATCGCTTCTACTTATAGCAGTTCAACCAGTGCTTTGTCTACACTGTGGTAAAATGCCCCTTCGCCGGCAGCCCCTACTAATCCAGCTTGATTGAAAAGTTTCATTACGGATGGCTGAATGGAAGAAAAAATCACTTTTCTGCCCTTTGCTTCTGACTGATGATAGTAATCCATGAGTATTCCAACAGTTGTAATATCCGCCAGAGGAACTCCTCTTAATGAGAAGATAACCAGATCGCGGTCTTCAAGCTCGCTCAGGCGTTGTTTAATGTTTTCTGCTGTCATAAAGAACATCGGTCCTGTCACATAGATAACACACCAGTTTCCGGTTGCCTTGCCGCAATTAACCCCTATACGGGAAGGATCCACATCTTCAATGTCTATGACAATGGTAGAGCTTTTAACAATATACAAAAGAAGCCCAAGCATTACGCCGATTGCTATTGCCATAGTGAGATCCAGTATGACGGTAGCAGCCATTGTAATAAGAAACTTTAGAATAGGCCCTTTCAGTTTATGTGAAAAGATATATTTGATAGAGGACCATTCGTTCATGCGCCAGGCTGTAACCATTAATACGCCGGCCAATGCGGATAATGGGATTTTTGACATAACGGGTCCCAGTGCAAACATCGCCAGCAGCAGCCCTACAGCATGAAATATACCGGTCATTCGTGTCTGAGCACC
>JAEZLF010000132.1 GCA_023435925.1 Bacillota bacterium | reverse complement strand
CGGGCAAGGGTACGACTCACGTTCTCAATGGTATATTGTGGTGCGGCGGATGCGGCAGTACCATGTATGCACGAAAAAGAAAAGCCGGTATTGCATATGTGTGCGGTAATTATTTCAGAAACGGGAGGGCTGCCTGTACAAGTCACTTAGTTTATGAAGAGGACATACGGCAATGTATTTGCAGCGAACTGATGGTATTGCTTTCAGGGAGTGACTGCTTATCCGGGCTGCAGCAATGGATGGAAAAAACGGATGTTTATCGCAGCCAAAACGGAGAAATGGCGTCAAAACTTGAAAGACAGCTGGCATTGAGCTTAAGGCAGCAAGAAATTCTTTATAAAGACCGGCTGGAGGAAAGAATATCAGAACAGCTTTTTATCAGAATGAATAAGGGGTTTGAAGAACGATTGAAGTCCATTGAGGCTGAAATCAAAAGATTGGAGAATATCGCACCGGAAAGCAGGAATCCTGTCAGGCTTATTAATGGTCTCCTGGCAAGGATCGGAGGAGGTGAGCTGACCAATGAACTGACAAAGCTTGCAGTGAGTAAAATCACGGTATATGATCCGGAAGATGGCGATTTTCAGATTTGCGGAAATGATCCGGGAAATGAAGATAAACGGCGGATCAATCGTGAAGGCGCCGTTATTGTTGATTTCAGGATGAACAGCGGGGTATAATGGTACTAAAGTTATTTGGAGGAATGAGTATGAAAAAGGTTCTATTGGTATACAATCCGTTATCGGGAAATAGAAATGTTCCCAGGAAGCTTGACTATATTATCAGCCGGTTTATGGAAAAGGATTTTCTGGTAGTTCCCTATCGTATTGAAGGCGAATGTGAGGACAAGCTTAAGCAGATTCTGCACAATGGTGATTACAGCTATGTTGTGGTATCCGGGGGAGACGGTACGGTAAACATGATTGCAAGTGCGTTGCTTCAAGCGGGAATAGACATGCCTATGGGGATTATTCCGGCAGGTACATGTAATGATTTTGCAAGAAGCCTGAATATTCCTTCGGACATTAAGAAGTGTATTGATATTATTCTGCATGGAAATTTTGCTCAAATTGATGCAGGATTGATCAATGGAGAGAAATATTGCCTTAATACATGCGCTGGCGGCAATTTTGTTGACGTTTCATATAGTACCAGCAGTGAATTTAAAAAGAATTTCGGACCATTGGCATATTATATGAAGGCACTCGGTGAGTTTACCAATCTGAAGCCTGTCAAACTTAAACTCACGACTGACAATGAGATCGTTGAGGATGAGTTTCTCCTTTTCCTGATTTTAAACGGAAAACATGCAGCCGGATTTTCAAATCTTGTAGGGGAAGCAGATCTTTCTGACGGTTACATGGATATTCTTCTGTTAAAAAACTGCCCGCATATTGAGTTGGCGGGCCTGCTTTTCAAAGTACTGAATTATGATTTCATTAATGATCGGAATGTGATGTGGTTAAGAACCGAAAACTGCACCATTGAAGGTGATCAGGGGTTCATGCTGAGCGTAGACGGAGAAAGATGGAAAAGCCTTCCGGTCAATATTCAATTCATAAAGCAGGTTCTCAAAATATTTATCAAATAGAATTTTGTAATAATCACATATTACGGACATATATTTATATTGTGCAAAAGGAGAGGTGACACTCCTGTAAAGTCCATAGCCGAGGAATGTCACCTTTTGAAGTTGAGAAAGAGGACACACAGGCTCTGTTTCGGAGCTGCCCTCTTTCATCTGATGCTTATTTTAGCATAATTTCAAGCTTTGCTTTTATATTAAGGGGGGTTAGCGGATGGAAAGATACAGCATTTATCAGCAGATCGCTGAGAGGACCCAGGGCGATATTTATATAGGTGTTGTCGGTCCTGTCAGAACCGGTAAATCAACGCTGATTAAAAGGTTTATGGACTTATTGGTGTTACCGAATATTGAAAATGTCTATAGCCGCGAAAGGGCAAAGGATGAACTTCCGCAAAGTGCTACCGGCCGGACGATTATGACAACTGAACCCAAATTTGTACCGAATGAAGCGGTGGAGATTACACTTGATGAAACCCTGAAGTTAAAGGTCCGTTTGGTAGACTGTGTCGGGTACCTGGTAAAGGGAGCACTGGGATATCTTGAGAACAATTCTCCAAGAATGGTCTCCACGCCATGGTATGATTATCAGATACCATTTGAACAGGCAGCAGAGCTGGGTACCAGGAAGGTGATCAATGATCATTCGACGATAGGTTTGGTTGTGACAACAGACGGCAGCATTACGGATATCCCCAGAGAGGATTATATCGATGCGGAGAAAAGGGTAATCAATGAGCTGAAGGACATTAATAAGCCCTTCGTCATTGTACTGAATACGGTTATACCATATGATGAGGAGACGGAGAAACTCAGACTGGAGCTGGAGGAAAGATATTCCGTACCGGTCATCAGCATGAATTGCGCTCAGATGCGTCATGAAGATATGGCGGGGATTATGGAGCGTATTCTGTATGAGTTTCCTGTGTGCGAAATAGGTGTAAACATACCCAAATGGGTTGAAACCCTTGATGAGGATCATTGGCTGAGGGTTGATATGCTGCAGGCAATCAGGGATACGTTTAGCAATGTTCAAAAGATACGTGAGGTAAAGGCTTCCATTTCCAGATTTTCAGACTACGAGTTCATTAAAAAGGCAAATTTGGCTGAAATCAATGCAGGTGTGGGAAACATGCTGTTGGAAATTACTACGCCTGACGATCTGTTTTATAAGGTGCTTAGCGACACAACAGGGCTGCAGATTGAAGGCGAACACCGGTTGATCAGTCTGATCAGGGACCTGGCCAGAATAAAAAGAGAATATGAGAGAGTGGAGTTTGCTCTGCATGAGGTGAGGGTAAAAGGTTATGGTGTAGTAACACCCCAGATGGAGGAGATGACACTGGATGAACCGGAAATCATCAAGCAGGGTAACCGCTTTGGTGTTAAGCTAAGAGCGAGTGCACCTTCTATTCATATGATCAGGGCAGACATCGAGACAGAAATTGCGCCTCTTGTCGGTACTGAAAAGCAGTCGGAAGAGCTGGTCAATTACCTGCTTAAGGAATTTGAAAGCGAACCCGGGAAGATATGGCAATCCAATATTTTTGGTAAATCGCTGCATGAGCTGGTCAGCGAAGGTCTGCACAACAAGTTGAACAGAATGCCGGAGGATGCACAGATCAAACTTCAGGAAACTCTTCAGAGAATTATCAACGAGGGCAGCGGAGGGTTGATCTGCATTATTCTGTAAGATCCTCTTCTGAAATATCTGCAGCGACTCATATGTAACTGTGGTGTAATGAAGCATTCAGGGGGTATTGCCTTTCATCAGGCGATACCTTTTTTGCGTGTGGAAGATCTTGGACGGAAAATTATGGATTCCAATTTCCTATACAATAGCATTTTGTTCCGTGCAGAGATATGATATACTTTATTACAATCTTTTGAGAAATTTGTTGCTTTGGAGGAACTATATGGATAGTAAATCAATTTACAAATTCTGGCTGGAAAGCGATTACTTCGATGACGATACAAAAAAAGAACTAAAAAAAATAGAGAACCATCCCGAAGAAATTGATGAACGGTTTTACAGGGATCTTGAATTCGGCACAGGCGGGCTGCGTGGAATTATCGGAGCCGGTACGAACAGAATCAACATTTATACCA